>NZ_JAKJJW010000056.1:0-9125 GCF_025669985.1 Brachybacterium atlanticum
GGCCGATCCGCTGTCCCGATCTCCTGGGCACGAGGAAGAACATTACGGGGGTTCCGAGACCCCGTCAAGCCAGAACGACCCTTTTCGAGGTGGCCTCGACCACATCGCTCCCCGTCGAGGCGCGCATCGGCCCCGGCACCGATCCTCGCCTCGCCTGTCCGTGCTGGTCAGGTCGAGGATCGAGGGAGGTCAGCGAGCGGTCACCACTCCACGGTGCAGGGCGACGATGCCCCCGCTGAGATTCCGGTACTGGACCCGCTCGAGGCCGGCCTGTGCGAACCATCCGCGCAGCGCCTCCTGGTCCGGCCAGTCCAGGATCGACTCGGCGAGGTAGTCGTAGGCGTCGGCGCTCGTGGCGACGCGTCGTGCCACGGCGGGCAGCGCACGCAGCAGGTAGTTCTCGTAGACCGTCCGGAAGGGACGCCACGTCGGGGTCGAGAACTCGCACACCACGACGCGGCCGCCCGGGCGGACCACCCGGGACATCTCTGCGAGCGCCCGGCGCGGCTCATGGACGTTGCGCAGGCCGAAGGAGATCACCGCGGCCTCGAAGGAGTCGTCCGCGAAGGGGAGGTGCTGGGCGTCGGCGCCCACGAACGGGACCGGCGCACCTCGTCGGCGGCCCTCGGTCATCATCCCGAGCGAGAAGTCGGCGGCGACCACCTGCGCGCCGGCGCGGGCGATGGCGGCGCTCGAGGTGCCGGTGCCGGCGGCGAGGTCCAGGACCTGGTCCCCCGCAGCGATGTCGAGGGACTCGACCATCTTCTCTCGCCACATCCCGACCTGCCCCATCGCGGCGACGTCGTTCATCAGGTCGTAGCGGCGGGCGATGCCGTCGAACATCGTCGCGACGTCGTACGGCTGCTTCTCGAGATCGGCACGGCTCATGCCCTGATCCTCGCACGGACCGTGGCCCGGGAGCGCACGTCGACCCGCACCCCCGACGCTCCCCGGACCGACCGAGGCGTCGGACGACGTTCCTGGAAGAATGCTCCCGGGCCGCCTCGTGACCGGGCGGCCCGGACCGTCCTCGTGAGGAGAGCTCGAATGACCGCTGCCAGCACCGCTCGCACCGACGCCCTGCGCGCCCTGACCATCCCCTCGGAGCTGCTTCCCTCCGACGGACGCTTCGGCTCCGGTCCCTCCCGGGTGCGCGATGCGCAGATGGACGCGCTCTCCTCGGTGTCCCGCACGGTGATGGGCACCTCCCACCGTCAGGCGCCCGTCAAGCAGGTCGTCGCTCGTGTCCGTCAGGGCCTGGCCGAGCTCTTCTCCCTTCCCGAGGGGTACGAGGTGGTGCTCGGCAACGGAGGCTCCACCGCGTTCTGGGACGTGGCCGCCTACGGGCTGATCGAGGAGCGCTCCCAGCACCTCGTGCTCGGCGAGTTCTCGCAGAAGTTCGCCGCGGAGTCCTCCGGCGCACCGCATCTCGCGGAGCCCGAGGTCATTCGCGCCGAGCCGGGGAGCTGCCCCGCCCCGCGCGTCTCCGAGGACGTGGACGCCTATGCCTGGCCGCACAACGAGACCTCGACCGGCGTGATGGTCCCGGTCGCCCGTCCCGAGGGCGCGCGCGAGGACCAGCTCGTGCTCGTGGACGCGACCTCCGTGGCCGGCGCCGCGCAGGTGGACGTCTCGGCGACGGACGCGTACTACTTCGCGCCGCAGAAGGCCTTCGCCTCCGACGGCGGGCTGTGGCTCGCGCTCCTCTCCCCCGCCGCGATCGAGCGTGCGGAGCGCCTCGGCACGGCAGCGGACCGCTGGATCCCGTCCTTCCTCTCCCTCACCGCCGCGATCGACAACTCCCGCAAGGACCAGACGCTCAACACCCCGGCGGTGGCGACCCTTGTGCTGATGGCCGAGCAGATCGATTGGATGCTCGCCCAGGGCGGTCTCGCCTGGGCCGACTCCCGCACCCGCACCACCAGCGGCATGCTCCAGGCCTGGGCGGCGCGGCGCGAGGAGATCACCCCCTTCGTGACGGATCCGGCGGCGCGCTCGCAGGTCGTGACCACCCTCGACGTCGACGCCTCGATCGACGCCACGGCCATCACCTCCGTGCTGCGGGCCCACGGGATCCTCGACATCGAGCCCTACCGCAAGCTCGGAAGCAACCAGCTGCGCATCGCGACCTTCCCGGCCGTGGACGAGCAGGACGTCGCCGCGCTGATCGCGGTCCTGGACCACGTGCTCGACCGCTCGGCCGACGCCGTCTCCTGAGCACCTCGCCGGGCCGGGCGGCTCCCGCGCGCGGACCGCTGCGCGTCGGCCCGGCCGCCCGCGGGGATCACGCATCCCGCAGACCACGAAGGGCCCCGTCCTCGGACGGGGCCCTTCGTGCGTGCGGGGCGTGCATGAGGGGAGTCGATGCGGGGCCGCGGCGACGCTCTTCGCGCTGCGGGCGGGGGCAGTGCCGCGCTTCTGCGTCGCCGAGCTTCTGCGTCGCCGTGATTCCGGGGCGGCGCCCCGCTCGCCCGCCACGGCATCCCGGCGCCACCGTTTCTGCGTCCCTCCGCGCCCCGTCAGTCCCGCGGCGGGACAAGCGTGCGCCGCAGCAGGGCGGTCGCCTCGCGCAGGCTCTCCCGCTCCGCGGCGCTGATCCCGTCGAGACGGGAGCGCAGCCAGGCGTCCCGCTCCGCGCGGCCGGCCCGTACGAGCTCCCTGCCCCGGTCGGTGAGGGTCACCCGCACCTGCCGACCGTCCTCGGGGTGGGCGGAGCGGCAGACGAGCCCCGCCTCCTCGAGGCGGCCGAGCACGCGGGTCATCACCGGAGGGCTCACGTGCTCGAAGTCGGCCAGCGTCCCCGGGGTGGACTCCCCCGCCCGGTCCAGGTGCGCGAGCACCGAGAACTGCGAGGCGGAGACCGCATGCGAGGCGGTGTGCGAGCGCAGGATCCGCGAGGAGACCAGCAGCAGGCGCTGCAGCTCGGCGGCGAGCTCGGCGATCTCGGTCTCCGCCCCGGGACCGGTCACAGCAGCAGGCCCTCGACCGCGCCGCGCAGGAAGTACGCGACGAACATCAGGGCGATCACGTACATCAGCCAGTGGATCGAGCGTGCCTTGCCCCGCACCAGCTTCAGCAGCACGTACATGATGAAGCCAGCGCCCATGCCCACAGTGATCGAGTACGCGAAGGGCATCAGGATGATGGTGAGGAAGGCGGGGATCGCGATCTCGACGTCGGTGAAGTCGATGTCGGTGATCTGAGTCATCATCAGGAAGCCGACCATCACCAGCGCCGGGGTCGCCGCCTCGTAGGGCACCATGCCCACGAGCGGCGAGAGGAGAGTCGAGAGCAGGAACAGCACGCCGACGACCACGGCGGACAGACCGGTGCGCGCGCCCTCGGCGACGCCGGAGGTGGACTCGACGAAGCTCGTGTTCGAGGAGACTCCGCCCATGCCGCCGGCGATCGCCGCCGCGGAGTCGACCACGAGGATCCGCTGGGAGTGCGCGATGTCGCCCTGCTCGTCGACGAGGTCCGCCCCCGCGGCGACCCCGACCATGGTGCCCATGGTGTCGAAGAAGTCGGCCAGCAGCAGCGAGAAGACGATGACGCTCGCACCGACCGCTCCCGCGGCGGTGATCCCGCCGATCGGGTCGACGGTGAAGAGCGTGGAGAAGTCGGGGAGCTGGACCGGGAACTCGGAGACGGCCGGGACGTTCATCGCCCACCCGCCCGGATTGCCGGGGCCGTCGGCGCCGGCCGGGGCGAAGGCGCCCAGGTGGAGCACGCGCTCGATCACGATCGACAGCGCGGTACCGGTGACGATGGCGATGAGGATCGCGCCGGGGACCTTGCGCACCCACAGCACGAACATGAGCAGCAGCCCGGCGACGAACACGAAGGTGGGCCAGCCGGTGAGGGACCCGTCGTTGCCGAGCTGGACCGGGGTGCCGTTCGCGGTCGTCACGAACTTCGCGTTGTACAGGCCCAGGAAGGCGATGAACAGCCCGATGCCGACGGCGATCGCGGTCTTGAGGAAGGCCGGGACGGCGTCGAAGACGGCCTTGCGGAAGCCGGTGAGCACCAGCAGCAGGATGACCACGCCCTCGATGACGACGAGGCCCATGGCGCCGCCCCAGGTCATGCCCGGCAGCGGGACGACGGAGTAGGCGAGATAGGCGTTCAGCCCGAGCCCGGCGGCCAGTGCCAGCGGGAACTTCGCCCACGCCCCCATGAAGATGCTCAGCAGTCCTGCGATGAGCGCGGTGCCGGCGGCGACGGCGGGGAGGTTCGGCTCGGTGCCGCCGCCGAGGTACATCCCGGTCGAGTCCGGGACCGTGCCGATGATCAGGGGGTTCAGCACCACGATGTAGCACATCGAGAAGAAGGTGACGATGCCGCCGCGGATCTCCCGAGGGATCGTCGAGCCGCGTGCGGTGATGTGGAACCAGCGGTCCAAGGCGCCGCGCGGCGCCTCGGAGCTCGCGGTCGCGGCGTCGGGGGCTGTGCGAGAGGAGGAGGGGGAGGGATCGGCCTGCTGCATGAGGGCGATCGTATCGGCCCTGCGCCCACCGGGCCCCTGCCGGGGAGGGTGGTCCCGCCCGGGACCCGGTGGTATCGGTCTCAGTGGGAGCGCGCGGCGCGCTCGGCCTCCTCGAGGCGGCGCTCGTGGCGGTAGTCCTCGTGCAGCTCGAGGCGGGAGGCGGCGGCCTCGTCGGCGACGACGACGACCTCGGGGTGCATCTGCAGCACGGTCGCGGGCCAGCGCGCGCTGATCCCGCCCTCGACGAGCTGGGCGATGGCCGCGGCCTTGTTCTCCCCGGAGGCGACCAGCACGATCCGCCGCGCCTCGAGGATGGTCCCGAGCCCCTGGCTGAGGGCCTGGATCGGGACGTCCTCGGGGCCGGGGAAGTAGCGCGAGTTGTCGGCGATGGTCGAGCGGGTCAGGCCCACCACGCGGGTGCGGGAGCCGAGGGAGCTGCCGGGCTCGTTGAAGGCGATGTGGCCGTTCGAGCCGATGCCGAGCACCTGCACGTCCACTCCCCCGGCGTCACGGATGCGTCCGTCATAGGCCGCGGCCTCGGCGTGCGGGTCCTCGGCGGTGCCGTCCGGGGAGCAGACCCTCTCCTCCGGCAGGTCGATGTGGGAGACGAGGTTCTCGCGGATGAAGCGGTGGTAGCTCTGCTCGTGCTCGTGGGGCAGGCCCACGTACTCGTCGAGGAGGAAGGCGCGGGCATCGGCGAATGAGAGCCCCTCCTCGCGGTGGCGGCGGATCAGCTCCTGGTAGGCGGGCAGCGGCGAGGAGCCGGTCGCCAGGCCCAGCACCGGGCCCCGGTCGCCCGTGCGCTCGAGGACGCGCTGGATCTCGTCGGCGACGACGACGCCTCCGGCCGCGGCGTCCTCCACGATGTGGATCTGCATGGTCCTGCCCCTCTCCGGCCGTGCGCCGGATGCTCAGTGCCGCGACTTTGCCGCGTGCGCGAACGTGCTCGTTTGCGTGACCATCCGAGGATACTCGCTCACGGAGGGCCCGAGCCCACAGAGGTTCCGGACGCGACGACGCCGCCGCCCCTGAGGGGCGACGGCGTCGTGTTCGGGGGACGCTCAGCGGCGTCCCGCGCGGCTCACTTCTTCTTGCCGGAGCTCGCGGCGAGCTCGAAGGCGGCGCGCGGGGTCTCTGCCTGCGGGATGCCGATGATGTCGCGGCGGGAGACGAGGTTGCCCACCCAGCCTGCGGCGACGGACACCTTGCGGCCGATCGTCGGCATCGCGTACAGGTGGTACGAGCGGGCCATCGCCCAGGCCGGAAGGCCGCGGATGTCCAGCTCCTTCTCGCCGAGCATCAGGCGGCCGACGCCCTTGTACATGCCGAGGGTCGCGAAGACGCCGAGGTTCTTGTGGTAGTAGTCCACCAGCGGGCGACCCTGGACGGAGCGCGCGATGTTGTCGGCCAGGCGCTTGGCCTGGCGCACCGCGTGCTGGGCGTTGGGCGGGCAGAACTTGCCCTCGCCCGAGGCGAGGTCCGGCACGGCGGCGCAGTCGCCGGCGGCGAAGACGTCGTCGAAGGGGCCGTCCTCGCCGTTGACGCGCAGGTCGGGCAGGACCTGGACCTTGCCCATGAGCGGGCCGCGCTCGGTGACGATCGGGAGGTCGGAGGTCTCCTCGTCGAAGAGCACCGGGTTGGGCTTGACGCCCGCGTTCCACACGAGCAGGTCGGTCTCGAACTCGTCGCCGTCGCTGGTCTTGATCACGCCGTTCTCGGCGGAGTTCAGGAAGGTCTCGAGCTTGACCTCGATGCCGCGCTCGCGCAGCTGGTTCAGCACGTAGGCGCGCTGGTCCTCGGTGAGCTCCGGGAAGATGAAGGGGGCGCCGTCGACGAGCACGAAGCGGATGTCGGAGGCGTGGAGGTCGGGGTAGTAGCGCAGGGCGTCGCGCACCATGTCCTCGGCCTCGGACACGGCCTCCCCGCCGGCGAAGCCGCCGCCGATGAAGGTGAAGGTGAGCAGGCGCTTGCGGAGCTTGGGATCCTTCGTGGTCGCCGCCTCGGCGAGGTTGGCGAGGATGCGGTCGCGGACGGCCGTGGCCTCCTCGACCTGCTTGAAGCCGATCGCGTTCTCGGCGAGGCCGGGGATCGGGAGCAGACGCGGGACGGCGCCGAGGCCCACGACGAGGTAGTCGTAGGAGATCTCGAGCTGCTCGCCCTCCTCGGTGTCCACCACCACGGTGTGCTCGGCGCTGCGGATCGCCGAGACGGAGCCGGTGACGACCTTGGCGCCGGTGAGGATCTTGCGCAGCGGCGCGAGCACGTTGCGGGGCTCGATGCTGCCGGCGCCGACCTCGGGGAGGAAGGGCGCGTAGGTCATGTACGGGCGCGGGTCGACGACGGTGATCGCGACCTCCGCTCCGAGCGTCTTGCGCAGCTCGGACGCGGTGGTCATGCCGACGGAACCGCCGCCGAGGATGAGGACATGGGGCTTGCCGCCGAGGGTGTTGGTCATGGGCCCCAGCCTAGGACCGTATGGTCGCTGAGACAAAAGCACCTCGTCAGGTGGTCACCGCCCGACGCGCGGAGGGTCTCAGGGCGCGTGGTCCAGCAGATCCAGCGCCATCCCGTCGAGGATGTCGTGCTCGCTCGTGCGGGTCTGGGTGATGCCGGAGGCGGCGGCGACGCGCTCGACGATGCGCGACCAGATCAGCGCGCCGGCGCCGATGACGTCGATGCGCCCGGGATGGATGACCTGGTGGCGCGACCGTTCCTCGCGGGTCTCCCGCAGCAGCGTCTCGCACAGCGCGCGGACCTCGTCGACGGGGAGGGCGGCGCCGTGGGTGACATCGGGACGATAGTCCCGGATCCCGGTGGCGACCGCGGTGACCGTGGTCACCGTCCCGGCGACGCCGACGAGCGAGGCGACCTGCTCCAGCGGGATCGCCGCCGCGGCCTCGTCCAGCAGGGCGTCGATGTCCGCCGTGGCGGCGGCGATCTCGTCGGCGGCGGGCGGGTCGGAGCGCAGGTGGCGCTCGGTGAGGCGGACCGATCCCATGTCCAGGCTGATGCGGTGGGTGGGGGCGGTGGTGCCGAGCACCAGCTCGGTGGAGCCGCCGCCGATGTCGACCACCAGCGCGGGTCCTGCGGGCAGGCCCTCGACGGTGCTGACCGCGCCGCGGTAGGACAGCTCCGCCTCCTCCTGGCCGGAGATGACCTCGGGGTCGATGCCGAGGATCGCGCGGATGCCGGAGATGAAGTCCTCGCGGTTGGAGGCGTCGCGGGTCGCGGAGGTGGCCACGAAGCGGACGTCCTCGCGGCGCACGCCGTGGTGCTCCACCAGCGCCTGGTAGCGGCGGGCGGCCTCCAGCGTGCGCTCGACGGCGACGGGGTCGAAGCGTCCGGTGCGGTCCACGCCGAGCCCGAGGCGGACCATCTCCAGGTGCCGCTCGAGGTCGATGAGGCGCCCGGTGGCCTCGTCGCGCCGGGCGATCAGCAGGCGGATCGAGTTGGTGCCGCAGTCGATCGCGGCGACGGGCGCGCTCATCGTCCCTCCTCGCCCTCGTCGGTGCCGTGCTCGTCGGGGTCGGTCCCGGGCTCCTCGTCCTGGCAGCGGCAGACGAGCTCGGGCGCCGCGCCGTCGATCATCGCGAGCACCTCGTCGCCGACCGGGTTGACGCCCGGACCCTCGGCGAGGGACTGGCCCGCGAGGGCGTGGAGGCACTTGACGCGCGTGGGCATGCCGCCGGCGCTGACGTGCGCGACCTCCTCCGCCTCGCCGATCTCGGCACGGCGCGCCAGGTAGCGCTCGTGCGCCGCCCGGTACGGAGCGGCGAGCTGCTCGTCGCTCTCGAGGCGCTCGGTGAGCTCGGCCATCAGCCCGGTCGCCTCGAGCCGGGAGAGCTCGAGGGTGAGCCAGGGAAGAGTGAGGTACAGCGAGGTCGGGAACGGGGTGCCGTCCTCGAGACGGGGCGCGGTGCGCACCACGGCGGGGCGGCCGCAGCCGCAGCGCCTGGCGATCGAGACGACGCCGCGCATGTCGCGGCCGAGCTGGCGGCGCATGATCTCGAGGTCGCGCGGCGAGGCGGGCGTCTCGTGGGGAAGAGGGGCGAGTGAGGTCACTGGTCGTCGTCCTGATCGGTGGTGTCGGCGGGGTCCTCGTCCGGGACGTCCTCGTCGGTCGAGCCCGTCTCGTCGGGGATGTCCTCGGGGGTCAGGCGGCTCGAGCCCTCGACGCTCTCCCAGAGGGTCGAGTACCACTCGCCCTCCTTCGCGGCCTCCTCGGCCTGCTGCGCCTCGGTGAGGGGGACGTCCTGGCCGGAGGTGTCGGTGAGGCGGTACTGGGTCTCCCCCGGCATCGCGAACAGGAGGCGCTCGCGGGCGCGGGCGGCGACATAGGTGGGGTCCTCCCACTGCGCGACCTGCTCGCGCAGTTCCTCGACCTCCGCCTCCTGCTGGGCGACCTGGCCCTGCAGGTCGGACAGCTTCTGCCGCTGGGCCACGTAGGAGTTCACCGTCGGCACGAGGGCCGCCAGCGCCACCACGACGAGCGCGACCAGCACCAGGGTGCGGCGCGTGATCGTGATGCCGGGCCCGTCCGGGCCGTCGGCGCGGGACGGGGCGGTGGCGGGGCGGGAGGCGGCGGCGGGCCCCCGGCTGCGGTCGCCGCCGCCGCCGCCGGCGGCGGACTGCCTGGTCC
>NZ_JAKJJW010000057.1:0-9091 GCF_025669985.1 Brachybacterium atlanticum
AGGATCACACGGTGGCCGCGTCCTCGTCAGAGACGATCACGGGGCCACCGCGCTACACCACTATGCGGGACTCAACTACGACAACCCTCCCGCAGGTCAGCGCGACCCGCTATCTCAGGCGTCAACATCAGGAGGGTAAGCCCAGATCTCAAGAGCAACACCCTGATCCCCGACCGCCCAACCCTGCCCGCGCTACCCTTCCGGAACCGCTACCGCGCATGCTTCCCCGCGGAGCACCTCTCCGAACTCGACAGTCCGAGTCCGTCCAAGGAGGTTCAGTCACGGGCACGTGCACCTGTCCCTGATACCCCCAGCCAGGAAGCTCAGCACTCTCCACGCCACCCGAGAGGCTGAGGACAAGCTGGGTCCACGTTCCAACTCCGTACCCCTGAGGGGTAAAGCGGAGTCCTGCCCTCTGGGGGTATCTGGGGGATGGCGTCAAGCCTCAGTTAAATCCTCGCGCAGAGCCGTCCATCGCTGTTCTGCTGAGCCGCGCAGGGCCGTAGGTTGATCTCGCCGCCCACGACATGAGCCGTCCCCTCGATGCTCGCTCCGCTGTCGCTGTGGCCCCGACGAAGTCATCAACTCCCGCCCGACTCGAGTGGGAAATTTACGGAGTAGAACCATGGCCCAGAACAACACCCACCGCGCCGTCGGCCGAGCAGTCACGCCTGTCGGGACCGCCGGCCGCGCACTGCGGGGCACCGGTGGTGCCGCTGTGCTCGGCACGGTCGTCATCGGCTCCGCACTGCTCGCGGGCCCCGCGCAGGCCGCCCCCGCCGGCTCGCCCGCCGCACCTGCCGTTGCTGCGCAGGCTTCAGCCCCCACGGCACCGGCTCCTGCACATGCGACATCCGCGCTTGCGGCCGAGAAGCTGCGGTGGGGATCGCAGGGCTCGTCGGTCGAGCAGCTCCAGACGGCACTGAACGAACACGGTGCCTCGCTGTCGGTCGATGGCAAGTTCGGCAAGCTCACCCATGGGGCCGTGAAGGACTTCCAGCGCTCGCATGGCCTGAAGATCGACGGCATCGTGGGCCCCGAGACGCGCGGCGCACTGAACGGCGGCGCATCGACCTCGGGCGGTGGAACCTCTGCTCCCGCCCCCTCGAACTCCGCGACGAACTCGCAGCAGGCGATCGTCGACGCCGCGCGCAGCCAGATCGGGGCCTCCTACTCGTGGGGCACCTCCAAGCCGGGCGTCAGCTTCGACTGCTCGGGCCTGAGCTCCTACGCGTACGGACAGGCCGGCATCGACCTGCCCCGCACCTCGTCGCAGCAGGTCGCGGCCGGCACCACGATCTCCAAGTCCGAGGCCCAGCCCGGTGACCTCGTGGTGTGGCCCGGCCACCTCGGGATCTACGCCGGTGGCGACACGGTCATCGACGCGGGGCGCACCCCGGGCGCCGTCACCGAGCGGACCATCTGGGGTTCGCCGACCTTCGTCACCTTCCGCTGACCGCAGGTCGCAACGCCCGCGCAGAGGCAGCGGTATCAGCTGATCGAGGCCAACAGCTCTGCACAGGCCTGCTCGCAGCGGCGACAGGCGTCCGCGCAGACCTTGCAGTGCTTGTGCATTTCAGCGTGCTTCTCGCACTCCTCGGCGCAGGACCGGCACGCCGCCTGACACGCCTCGAGCAGGGCACGGTTGAGGGCGACGTTCTTCCCGGTCTGGCGGGATAGGACCCGGCCGGTGACCTCGCAGACGTCGGCGCAGTCCTGGTTCAGGCGAATGCACTGGGTCAGCTCCGCCACCATGTCTTCGGCCAGGCAGGCGTCCGCGCAGGCGGTGCAGGTCTGGGCGCACTCGAAGCAGGCCTCGATGCATTCGGCGAGCTTCTGCTGGTCGATGGTGCCGAGGTCCTTCGGGTAGGTCTGAAGCATTGATGCGACGTGATGGGTCATGATCCTGCTCCTTCTCGTTCCGGACGGACCGGCGGATGCCGGCCCGTCCTGACGACGCTAGCCATCGCCCCCCGAAGGACGGAAGCGGATAGACCACTCGTTTGGAGGCAATGCGGAATGACTGGCCAACGTTGTGCTCAAGAAGTCAAGATCTGACCTTGAGGAGACCTTGATCTAGGGGTCATAGGCTGGTGCAAAGTGTCCTCTGACTAGGAGAAATCATGCGTTCTCGTCGCTCTCTCGGCCGTCTCGCGGCCGTCGTCGTCACCGGTGCGATTGTGTTTGCCGGCTGCACCGACAGCGGGTCTGAGGAGGGTCACACGCCGGGCGAGTCAGAAGCGTCGGAGGCGTCCGATGGTGGTGGCCACGGCGGCATGGAGCACCCGATGGATGGCGGCCCTGCGCCCGAAGGTATGGCGTCTGCGGAGGATCCCGAGTTCCCGGTCGGCACGGAGGTGACGCTCACGGCGGACCACATGGAGGGCATGGAGGGGGCGACGGCGACGATCTCGGGCGCCTTCGACACCACGACCTACTCGGTCAGCTTCACGCCGACCGATGGCGGTGAGCCGGTCACTGACCACAAGTGGGTCGTTCACGAGGAGCTCGAGAACCCGGGAGAGGCACCGCTGGCAGAGGGCACCGAGGTGGTCATCACCGCCGATCACATGACCGGGATGGAGGGTGCTGAGGCCACCATCGACAGTGCCACCGAGGAGACCGTGTACATGGTCGATTACGAGGCCGACGGGATGATGATGACGAACCACAAGTGGGTCGTCGAGAGCGAGATCGAGCCTGCGTGATGACCTCCCCGTCGAGCCCTCGAAGTGCGCTCGCCTCCTCCGGGGGTAGGCCCCGTCGTCGCACCGGCCGGTTGCCGCGCCGATCGCTCGTGCTCGGTGCCGGCCTGTTCCCGCTCGTGGTCGCCGGCTGCGGGGCCGGTGGGTCCGAGCCCGCATCCGTCACGAGCGATCAGGAGCTGCTTCAGGAACATGGCTTCGCCGACGCGGACGCGCACGAGATCATCGACCGGCTCGAAGCGCTCCCGGTGGCTGAGCGACCGCAGGACCTGATCGCCAGCGTCACCGCGACGTCTCTCCAGCTCCAAGACGATGCAGAGCGAAAGGCCGAGCTGCCCCTTCCCGAGGACCAGTTCTACTTGTCGGTGGCACCGTTCATCGAGACCACCCACGAGTGCGCCTTCCACAGCCTGACCACGTGCCGCGGAGAACTGCGCAGCCGCGAGCTCACCGTGAGCGTGGTCGACAGCAGCTCGGGCGAGGCCTTCGAAGAGGGCCCTCGCACCACGCATGACAACGGGTTCCTCGGTCTCTGGCTACCGCGCGGGATCACCGCGGAGCTCACGTGCACCCTCGAGGACTACACAGGGACCGCGTCCATCTCGACCCAGGCGGAGGATGATCTGACCTGTCTGACCAGTCTCCAGCTGACGTGAGCAGGCGAAGCACCCGGTCCGCCTTCTGGCATTCGGTGGTCGGCCCAACTGGGCGGAGCGTGACACCACGCCTGAGTCGGCGGACCACGCTGCGGCGGGGCGGTAGCCTGCTCGTCCTCGCGCCCCTTCTTGCGGCGTGCAGCGGTTCTTCGGATGCGGCGAGTGAGGCGAACGCCGGGTACGTCTCCGGTGATGGGGTTGTCGTCGAGATCCCCCCGGAGGGACGCGCCGATCCTCTGGAGCTTCGGGGAACCACCTATGACGGCGACGACTTCGACTCCACGGCGCTGCGCGGTGCACCCTTGCTGATCAACGTCTGGTATGCGTCGTGTCCGCCGTGCCGGGTCGAAGCACCGGCGCTGAAGGCCGTGCACTCCGAGTACAGCGCCCTGGGAGTGGAATTCGTGGGCGTGAACACGCGCGACAAGGCCGGGCCGGCCGCCGCGTTCGAGGAGACCTTCGGCATCACCTACCCCTCGATCCCCGACACCGACGGCGCGGTGATCGCGTCCATGGACGGCAGCGTCTCGCCCAACGCCGTCCCCACGACTTTGATCGTCGATGCTGAAGGACGAGTAGCCGCCCGGATCGCGGGCGCAGCCGATCAGAGCACCCTACAGAGCCTCTTGGATGCCGTGCTAGCGGAGGCCGCCTGATGGGTGAACTGTTCGCCACCACCGTGCTGAGCGGACCCCTGGCCGCAGCCCTGCTGCTGTCGATGGTGGCCGGTCTGGTCGCGTTCCTCTCGCCGTGCGTGCTTCCGGTGGTCCCCGGCTACCTCGGATACATCACCGGGCTCACCGGAGGAAGCGCCGGGCCGCCCCGCACCGGCGATCCCGGGGAACGGCCATGGCGCCTGGTCACCGGCGCTGTGCTGTTCGTCGCGGGCTTCACGGCGGTGTTCCTGGTCATCGGCGGTTTCGTCGGTGCACTCGGGTCATTGGTGATCCAGTACACGAGCGCGATCAATCGGATCTCCGGGGTGCTGGTCATCCTCATGGGCCTGGTGTTCGTGGGAATCTTCCCCCGCCTCTCCGGTGTGAAAAGGATCCGGAAGCGCCCCGATGCCGGACTCGCCGGCGCCCCGCTGCTCGGGATCACGTTCGGCTTCTCCTGGACCCCGTGCATCGGGCCGACGTTCGCCGCAGTCGCCGCACTCAGCCTCGGGGAGGCCTCCGCGAGCCGCGGCGCTCTCCTGGCTTTCGGCTATGCGATCGGGCTCGGGATCCCGTTCATCCTCTTCGCTCTCGTGTTCCGGCGCGCCCTAGGAATCTCCAGCGTGCTGTCCCGGCATCGCCGCACGCTCCAGATCGTTGGCGGCTCCGTGCTCATCGCCATCGGACTCCTGCTGGTCTCCGGAGTGTGGGAGCAGTGGATGGCACTGCTCCAGGTGCGGATCGGCAACTTCACCACGATCGTCTGATCGCTGAGCCCGCCGTACGCGGCCGGCTCAGCGGTCAGACGATTGCTCGGGGCAACCGGATGGTGAAGGTGGCTCCCCGCCCTGAGCCCTCACTGGCCGCGGCCATGGTCCCGCCGTGCGCATCGACCAGGGCTCGACTGATCGTCAGGCCGATGCCTGAGCCGGAGTTCTCACGGGTGCGGGAGCTGTCGGCGCGGAAGAAGCGTTCGAACAGGCGAGACCGGTCCTCAGCGGTGAACCCTTCGCCGTCATCCGCTACCGCGATCTCCACCGTGCTGCCGTGGGTGGCTGCCGAGACCGTGACGGTGCCTCCGGGGGAAGTGTGCCGCAGAGCATTGCTCAGCAAGTTCCCAAGTACTTGGGCGAGGCGGTCCGGGTCCGCGTGGATCGTCACGGAGTGGGGCAGGGCGACTTCTCGTCGTAATGCCACACCCGCTGTCTCAAACCGTTCCTCCCATTCCTGGAGTGCTGATGCCAGCAAGTCATCGACGGCGAGGGGGTGCAGCTGTACCGGGAGCTGGCCCTCCTCGGCCCGGGACACCTCACTGATGTCGTCGGCCAACCGCGACAGTCGCACGGTCTGGCCGGCGAGGATGGGCATGGCCGCATCGGCTTCGATGACGCCGTCGGCCATGGCCTCGTGATGCGCGGAGAGGGTGGCGATCGGGGTGCGCAGCTCATGCGCGAGGTCGGCGAGCAGCTGGCGTCGGGTCTCTTCGACAGCATCCAGGCGTGCAGCCATGTCGTTGAGTGTCGCGGCCAGAGAGTCGAGTTCGGTCCCAGCTCCGACGGAGGGAACGCGTGTGGAGTAGTGGCCCCGGGACAGTTCATCGACAGCCGAGGTGAGACCGTGCAGCGTCTGGCGGAGTCGTCGCGCCAAGTTCCAGGTGACAAGTCCCGCGGCCAGGAGGGAGACCACCAGTCCGACTCCGAGGGCGAGTGCGAGCGCATCGCGGTAGGCGCGCTCGATATGGACGAGCTCGGCACTGCCCACGGGGAGGTCGGTCTGGAGCAGGTGGTAATGGAAGACGGCAGGTCCGATGATCACTGTCAGGACCGTGATGGTGAGCGCACCGGCGAGCAGCACGATGAGCTGGCCGATCATCAGGCGCGAGGCCAAGCTGGTGCCAGGCCGGACCGTTCGAACAGAGGTACTGGGGGCGGTCACGAGCTCATCCCTTCCCCATCCGGTATCCGATACCGCGCACCGTGGTGATGAACCGTGCGGACTCAGCCGACTCGTCGAGCTTCCGGCGGAGGTTGGCGATGTGCACATCGACGAGATGGTCATCTCCGATCCAGCTGTCGCCCCAGACGGCTTCCATCAGCTGTCTGCGGCTGAAGGCCTGGCCCGGCCGGTGCGCCAGGGTCATCAGGAGCCCCCTCTCGGTGGGGGTCAGCGGGACCATCCGGCCAGCGAGTCGTACTTCCTGCGCAGCAGTGTCGATCTCAAGCTCGCCGAACGTACGCACCATGCCTGAAGCATTCCCTGACTCGGCGCGGGGCCTACGCAGCACGGCCTGGACCCGGGCGACGAGCTCACGCACGCTGAACGGCTTGGTGAGGTAGTCATCCGCCCCCACCGAGAGCCCCACCAGGCGGTCCACCTCCTCGGATCGCGCCGTCGTGATCAGCACGTAGCAGTCCGAGAAAGTGCGGATCCTGCGCATCACCTCCAAGCCATGTAAACCAGGCAGGCCGAGATCGAGGACGATCACGTCCGGCGCCAGGGCACGGGCCATCTCCACCGCCTCCGGACCGCTCCGCGCGCTCGCAGTCGCGTAGCCGGCCTTCGCGAGATACGCCTGGACGACGTCCGACAGCGCCGCTTCGTCCTCGACGACGAGAACCATCGCTGCGGCTCGAGCCGATTCACTCCTCATGAGCTCCAGTCTGGTCTCCGTTCCTGGACACCGCGCGTCTATGGAGGTGCAGGCGGACTATCTGGACCGGATCTTGAGGAACTCTCGACGAGAACTTCGACCGTCCCGGGGAACCTGGTCGGGACCGTGTCGCGTACGTACTCGACCAAGGGAGCTGCTCGATGATGCCGACCGATGCGATGTCGTGGCTGATGTGGGCGATGGTCGCCGGTCTCCTCGTTCTCCTCTGGGCCTCGGCGCTGCTGCTGGCACGCACCGTGTTGCCCGGGCGCCCCCGACGCGCTCGGGACGAGAACGAGGCGATCGGGGAACTCTCGCTGCGCCTGGCTCGAGGAGAGATCACGGCCGATGAGTTCGAGCAACGACGACGACTGGTCTTGGACGCCTTTCGGCCATGACACCACCCCTCGCTCTAGAAGGACTGCACCTGTGAAGACTTTTTCCCGCCGCACCGTGTTCTCCGGAGGCCTCGGCGCGGCAGCACTGACGCTCGCGGCATGTGGCGACCGAGCCGCTCCGACCGAAGTTGGAGGCTTCGCACCGCCTCCTGCCCTGACGCCGAAAGCCGGTCAGAACGTCGTCACCCAGACCCTCGCCGCGGCGCCGACGACGGTGGACCTCGGAGGGAAGACGGTCTCGACCTGGGCATACGGCGAGTCCCTCCCCGGGCCGCTGATCCGCGCCACGGCCGGGGATCTGCTGCGCATCACGCTCGAGAACCGTCTGCCCGAGGCCTCCACGATCCACTGGCACGGCATCCGACTGCACAATGCAGCCGACGGGGTTCCGGGGATGACTCAGGACCCGGTCGAGCCGGGCACTTCCTTCACCTACGAGTTCGTCGCCCCCGACCCCGGCACCTACTTCCTCCACTCCCACGTCGGCCTGCAGCTGGACCGCGGGCTCTACGCCCCGCTGATCATCGACGATCCCGACGAACCCGGGGACTACGATGCGGAATGGATCGTGACCCTCGATGACTGGATCGATGGGACCGGACAGACCCCCGACGAGGTCCTGGCCGCGCTGACCAGCGCCGGACCCTCAGATACCGGCGGCATGGACCACGGCGACATGCCCATGGGCGACGACGGACCTGGCGGCATGGACCACGGCGGCATGCCGATGGGGGACGAGCCCTGGGGCGACGCCGGTGACGTGGCCTACCCCCACTTCCTCATCAACGGCCGGATCCCCGAAGCACCGCAGATCTTCGACGCGAAGCCCGGCCAGCGCGTGCGCATCCGTCTGATCAACGCCTCCGCCGACACCATCTTCGCTCTCGCGCTCGGCGACCACGACCTCTCCGTCACCCACTCGGATGGATTCCCCGTCGAACCGGTCACCGCCAAGGCGCTCTACCTCGGCATGGGCGAACGGTACGACATGGTGGTCACCGTGAAGGACGGCATGTTCCCTCTGGTGGCCCGTCCCGTCGGGAAACCCAGCGGCGGCCAAGGGCTCGCCGTGCTGAGGACCGGTGCCGGGGAAGCGCCCGCTGCGGACGTCCAGGTCCGGGAGCTCGATGGGGAGGTCCTCATCGGATCCACTCTGGAACCGGCCGAGGCCGCGCGACTCGAGGACCGCGCCGTCGACACCGAGCTCGAGCTCGCGTTCCAAGGCTCGATGCGGCCGTACCAATGGGCCATCAACGGCGCCCCCTACGGGCAGAACACGCCACTCAGCATCCGCGAGGGACAGCGTGCGCGCATCCTCGCGACCAACCAGACGATGATGAGCCACCCCCTCCACATCCACGGGCATACCTTCGCCCTGCCGTCGGGGCTCCGGAAGGACACGGTGATGCTCGCGCCTATGGAATCGTTCGCCCTCGACTTCGATGCGGACAATCCGGGCCGCTGGGCGGCACACTGCCACAACGCGTACCACCAGGAAGCCGGCATGATGACAGAGATCGATTACGAGTCCTGATGCCGTACGGCCACGCCCCCGAGGGCGCCACGGTGAGACCGGCTGCGTCACTGCGATCGATTCGACCGACCGTCACCTCATCGTCCGCGGCGTTCACGAACAGACGTGTGCCAGCGACCAACCTGCTCGCCGGAAGGCCCGCATGGAGCGTGCCTACCCGTTGTCCCCCGCCAGGGGAGACCCTCCGACGTTGTCGGGGGCTCTCCGAGGTGACCGACCTCCAGGTGAGCGCCCAGACGGTTCGCCTCGTCGTCACCTCCGAGAACGAAATCGACGACACCACGGTCCTCGGCGCAGTCGAGGAGGCCGGTTCAGTCAGATGATTCAGAGTGAGAGGGAAGATCTCGCTACGGTGGGTTCCTCCCTATCATGGAGCCCAGAGCTCTATGCCCCGCCCTGCCGAAAGGTCGGATCGTGAATCGGCCCAGGTTCTCTGCCGCTACTTTGTGGGTGCGGGCTCTCGGGTGAGGGCCTCTTTGTGCAGCGTCTCGA
>NZ_JAKJJW010000058.1:0-8904 GCF_025669985.1 Brachybacterium atlanticum
TCATCTTCGGGGACCTCGACGTCTATCCTCAGCTACCCCGTATCACCGGCGCGCCCACACTCAACTCTGAAGAGCCCCTTATTGGCATAGTGGTGCCGTATACGCCATCAGTCGACCATGGCCCCGCGCCGTCCCGCTCCGGGACCGGGTGGGAAGCGGAGCATGAGCGGGAGGAGCGCATGGTGGCCGACGAGACCCGCCCCAGCGGCCCCCGCACCCCGCCCCGCACTGACGCAGAGCCTCGCCCCGGCGCGGAACCTCGGCCTGGCACCCAACCCCGGTCCGGCGCCTCCGCCCGCCCTCGCTCCTCGCGCCGCTCCGGCACCCCGCGCAGCCCCCGCACCTCGCCCCGCACCGCCCGCCCCCGTCCCCCGCGCGGCCCCCGCCGCTGGACGGTCCGGACCCGTGTGCTCTCCACCCTGCTCGTCTTCATCGCCGGCGGCCTCGCCGTCACGGGCGTGCTCACCTTCGCCGCGCAGTTCCGGGCCCTGGACCAGCGGGTCGAGGCCGAGCTGTGGCAGGAGCACAGCGAGCTCTCCCTGATCGCCAACTCCACCGACGCGGACGGCGAGACGATCCACACCACGGTCGACAGCGTTCTGGTCAACGCCACCGACTCCGCCGCTCCCTCCGACCACGAGTCGGTGATCGCCCTGATCGACGGGGAGCCGCGCTACCAGCCCCGACAGCAGGACTTCGCGCTGCTGCCCGAGCCGCCCGAGGACGCCTCGCACGCCGAGGCCGCCGCGATCACGGCCGAGTCCGAGATGGTCCTCGCCGAGATCCTCGACGCGCAGGTGCCGGACAAGACGGTCATCGTGCCGATGGAGGCCCACGGCCGGGACCTGCGCGTGCTGATCGCGTCGGTCTCGGTGGCCGGCGACGGGCAGCAGGGCGTGTTCGTGGTCGCCAACGACATCGGCGCGCAGCGACGCGAGCTGTGGCAGAGCGTGGCGCTGTTCTCGGGGATGTCCGTGCTGGTGCTGCTGCTGGCCGGCTGGGTGGGCTATGTCGTCACCGGGCGTCTGCTGCGGCCGCTGGTGGACCTGCGCGGCGCGACCGAGCAGGTCACGGTCACGGATCTCGAGCACCGGGTGCAGGTCCCGGACGGCGGGGACGACATCTCCGCGCTCGCCCAGAACTTCAACCGCATGCTCGAGCGGATCCAGGAGGGCTTCGCCGAGCAGCGCCGCTTCATGAGCGACGTCGGCCACGAGCTGCGCACCCCGCTGACCATCGTGCGCGGCACGCTGGAGACCACCGACGTGCAGGATCCCGACGACGTCGTCGAGTCGCACCAGATCGCGATGGAGGAGCTGGACCGGATGGGCCGCGTGGTCGGGGACCTCTCCGAGCTCGCCGCCTCCAGCCGCCCCGACTACGTGAAGCTCCACCCGGTGGACCTCGCCTCCTTCGCCCGCTCCGCCTTCGCCCGCATCGAGCACATCGGGGAGCGGGAGTGGATCCTCGAGCGCACGGCCGATGTGGTCGCCGAGGCCGACGAGCAGCGCCTCACCCAGGCGGTCGTGCAGCTGGCCGCGAACGCGGTGCGCTACAGCGACGAGGGGACCCGGATCTGGCTCGGCGTGGACCAGGTGCTCGGGCCCGAAGGACCGGAGATCCACGTCAGCGTGCGCGACGAGGGCGTGGGCATCGCCGAGGAGGACCAGCAGCGCGTCTTCGAGCGCTTCACCCGGGCCGAGGGCGCGCGCGGCGCCGGCTCCGGGCTGGGCCTGCCGATCGTGCAGGCGATCGCGGAGGGCCACGCCGGGGCGGTGCGGCTGCTCTCCCGGCTCGGCAGGGGATCGACCTTCACGATCGTGTTCCCGCAGTTCAGCGCCGAGGCCCCCAGGGCTGTCGGCGAGGGTGCGGAGCCCGGGAGCGGTCATACTGGGACGCGGGCGACGCACCGCCCCGACGACGAGATGGACGAGCCACCCCGGAGGGAGCAGGGATGAGGATCCTCATCGCCGAGGACGAGGCGCGGATCGCGCGCTTCATGGAGCGGGGCCTGAAGGCCAACGGCTACGCGACCACCGTGGTGGAGGACGGCATCGCCGCGCTCGACCTCGCCTCCGGCGGGGAGTTCGACCTGCTGATCCTCGACGTGGGCCTGCCGCGCATGGACGGCTTCCAGGTGCTGAAGGCGCTGCGCGACATGGACGTGCAGATCCCGATCCTCATGGTCACCGCCCGCACCGGCGTGGAGGACACGGTGCAGGGGCTCGAGAGCGGTGCGAACGACTACATCGCCAAGCCCTTCCGCTTCGAGGAGCTGCTGGCGCGGGTGAAGCTGCGCGCCCGGGAGGCGACCGCCGGCGCCGGCGCCGTCAGCGCTGACGTGCTCACCCTCGGGGACCTGTCCCTGGACCTGCGCAGCCGTATCGCCGAGTGCACCGTCGACGGCGCCTCGCGCGAGGTGGAGCTGTCCTCGCGCGAGTTCACCATGGCCCGCGTGTTCCTGGAGAACCCGGGACAGGTCCTCACCCGCGACCTGCTGCTGTCGAAGGTGTGGGGCTACGACTACGACGGCGCCTCAAACGTGGTGGACGTGTACGTCGGCTACCTGCGCGGCAAGCTCGGCGCGCCCCGCCTGGTGACCGTGCGCGGAGCGGGCTACAAGATGGTCGACCCCGCCGCCTGAGCGCCCCCGCCGCCTGAGCGCCCCCGCCGCCTGAGCGCCCCCGCCGGCCGAGCCCTCGCGGGTCGAAGCCCCGTCGGCCGCGCCCCCGCAGACCGCACCCGTTCTCCGGCCGCGCCTCTCCGGCCGCGTCCGCGGTCCGGCCGCGCCTCTCGTCGGCCGCCCCCCCTCGACGGCGCGTCGCCGCAGGCCACGGCCCACGAAGTGGGTTCATGAGAGTCCTCTCATCGACCCTTCACAGGGGTCTCATCGCGTGCTGGGAGCCTCGCCGACATGAAGGCTCTTCGCACCACCGGGATCATCGTGTCCGTCGCGCTCGCCGCGGCCGCGCTCGCCGTGCTGCCCTCGGTCGAGGAGGAGGGCCCGCAGGAGCGGGCCGGGATCACGATCGGCGACGCCTCCGATGCCGGCGGCGACGCACGCGCCGGCGGTGGCGCCGGCGGGGAGGATCCCCGCTCCGCCGACGGGACCGACCCGGCCGCCGCGGGCGCGGATTCGTCGGCCGACGGCGCCGCCGTGGCGCTGCCGCGCCCGAGCGCGACCGAGCAGCCCGTGGGCGGGATCCACTCCGACACCGGCATCGGCGCGATCGAGTCCGAGCCCTCGCCCGAACCCGCCCCAGCGCCCGCTCCGGCCCCCGCGCCCGCCGCCCCGGCCGATGGGAACCCCTCGACCGGCGGCTCGTCCTCCGGCGGCTCCTCGTCGGGCGGGTCCTCCTCGGAGGGCTCGAGGCCCGCGCCCGCGAAGCCCGCACCGGCGCCTCCGCAGCGTCCCTCCGGCGTCTGCGAGTGGGACGACGGCGAGCTCGAGTGCGACGACGACGGCGGCGACGATGATGATGACGAGGATGATGATGACGATGACGATGACGGCGAGGACGACGACTGACCCGGGCCGGCGCCGCCCCACGGCGGAGGGCTGAGCCCGCCCCACAGGCGCAGTCCCCGCACAGATCGAGCCCGGACGGCAATGGCGCCGTCCGGGCTCTCTCCTGCGGTGGCCTCGGGGTTCTCGTCGTCCCCTCAGTCGTCGTCCTCGCCGTCGGCGCGGCCGCCCACTGTCTCCCGCTGCGGCATCGTTCCTGCCTGCAGGGCGTACAGCCGGTGCTCGCGTGCGCCCAGGAGTCGTGCGAGCTGCTCGGAGCCCGCCATCACCACCACGCCCGGATAGCCGCTGAGCACCTGGTCCAGCATGCGCCGGCCGTCGTCGTCGAGGTCGCCCTCGAGGCCGTCGATCAGCAGCAGCGGCGGGGTGCCGTACATCGCGCGGGCGAGCGCGAGGCGGGCCCGGTCCGAGCGGTCCAGCGGCTCGCCGCCGCGGCGCAGCGGGGTGCGACCCCCGCGGGGGAGTGAGTCGACGTCAAGCCCCACCAGGTCCAGCATCTCCTGGTCGTGGGCGGCGTCGAGGTCGGGGCGTCGGTAGCGCAGCGCCCGGCCCACGGTGCCGCGCTCGAACACGGTGCCGGAGGCGGCATGGCCTACCAGCCGCCGCACCCGCTTCGGGCCGAGCGTGCGCAGGTTCTGCCCGTCGACCCACACGGAGTCCGGCGCGGCGAGCTCGGGGCCGGGGGAGAGCTCCAGCACCCGGCGCAGCAGCTCCTGCGGGGCGCGCGGGTCCTCGGAGACCAGGCGCACCCGGTCCCGGGGCCCGGCCACCAGCGGCGCATCGCCCGCGGTGAGACCGGGCAGGTGCAGGTGCACCAGCGCGTCCCCGGACTCGACCGGACGCGGCGCCTCGACCTCGGCGGAGAGCCGACGGCGCTCCTCGGCGCGGCGGCGGCGCTGCTCGGCCCCGGCCAGCGCCGGGCCCAGCACCATCCGGGCCGCGAGGTGGGTCTGCCGGTACTCGACGATCCGCCCGATCTCCAGCACCGGCGAGGACGCGATCCCGGCCACGGCCATCGCCGCCATGGTCACGCCCGGGGACTGGCCCAGGTAGATCCCGGTCGCAGCCACCAGCAGGGTGGTCAGCGTCGAGGCGACCACGCCGCCGGCGCGGAGGGTGCCGACGGTCTCGGCCCGGTCCACCGCGATCTCCACCAGGTTCCCCGAGGCCTCGCGCAGGTTGCGCAGCTCCCGCTTCGACCCGCCCGCGGCGAGGATCCCCTCGGAGGCGGTGACGGTGTCGGCGATGCGGGAGGCGAGACGGCCGCGCGTGCGGCGCATCCGCCGCGTCTTGATCAGCGCCGTCCGCGCCCACACCAGCAGGCACAGCCCCAGCACCACCAGCGGTACCGCCATCGCGAGGGCGAGCAGCGGATGCAGCACGACGAGGGTTCCCAGACTGCCCAGGATCAGCGGCACCCCGACGGTCAGCGGGGCGATGCCCTGGGAGACCCAGTTGCGCACCCCGGAGAGGTCGTTGGTGGTGCGGGCGACGGTCACGCCGAGCGAGGTCGAGTGCCCGGGAGTGAGCGCATCGCCCAGCAGGGTCAGGCGCAGCTGGTGGACGTAGTCCTGGCCGAGCTTCTCGGCGAGCACGCGCTGATGCACGGTCAGCGCCCCGATCGCCAGCGCGGTCAGCACCAGCAGCAGCAGGGCCCGCAGCAGGATCGGGGACATGCCCGCCGGGGCGGCCTGCATGGTCACCAGCGCCCAGGCGGACAGCGCGCCGAGCGCCGCCTGCCCGAACCCCAGCAGCACCAGCCCTGCGAGCCACAGCCGGCGCCGTCCCCGCATCAGCGGGGGCAGCGGGGGAGGGTTCTTCAGCAGGCCGTTCGCCTGCAGCTCCGGCTCGCGGTCACGACGCATCGAACCGCGCTCCGACCGGCTCGCTCCGCGGTCACGACGCATCGTCGAGGCGCTCCTCCAGCAGGTCCTCGACCAGACCGCGCGCCACCTCCGCCTCGGTGAGGTCGAAGGTGCCGGCCACGGGCACGTCCAGGGCGCGGCGCGCCTCCGCGGTCGCGAGCGGCGAGCTGGTCACCACGCCGGAGACGACCGACGGGGTCCGGCCGAGCTCCGCGAGCGCCGCGACGCCGCCGACGGCACCGAGCGCGTCGCCGGCCGCGAACACGACCCGGTCCACGACCGCTCCGACCTCGGGGTCGGCGAGCAGGCGCGCGGTCTCGCCCTGGTAGACGCCGTCGGCGATCTCCAGCAGCACCACGTCGGGACGGGCGGCGCCGCCGGCGAGCTCGTCGGCCATCGACAGGAACAGGTCCCGCACCTCCTCGACGTCGACCCGGAAGGTGGAGGAGTAGCCGAAATCGGTGAAGTCCAGGACGCGGTGCGCGCCCGCGTCGAGGAAGAGGCCCACGTCGTTGCCCGCGCCGGTGCCGGTCGCCTTCCCGGCGGCCACGCGCAGCCCGGCCGCGGCGAGGCCGTGCGCGAGATGGGCCAGCACCGTCGACTTCCCGGAGTTCATCGAGGTGCCGAGCACGGCGATCACGGGGACGTGATGGGCGGGACGGTCGGTGCGCGCGGTGATCGAGCGCAGCACCTGGTGGGGGGCGGTGCGGGCGAGGGTGAGGGGGCCGTGCTCGTCGCGGATCACGCCGATCGGCTCGATCTCTGTGGGGGAGCCGACGCCGGAGTGCTGCTCGAGCACGCGGGAGGCCAGACCGCCGGCGGCCGCGAGATGGGCGGGGCCGAGGTCCGCGGGGACCATCGCGAGGAACTGGTCGGCGGCGTAGCGGCTGCCGTAGGCGACGACGATCTCGTCGCCGGGGAAGAGGATCTGGCGGCGGGAGACGGGGCTCTCCAGACGCTTGTGGTGGCCGACCTTCGTCACCCGGGCGAGCAGCACCTCGCCGGGCTGCGGGACGTGCTCGCCGGTGATCAGCTCGACCTCGCGGGCGCGGCGCAGGTGGGCGCCGACGGTGCGGGTGGAGAAGGCGTGCTTGGCGCGCTCGATGCGGGAGCGCACGTCCTGCGGCGCCCTCGCGGGGCTCGTGGCGGTGAGCGGCGCGGCGGTGGTCTCGGTGTGCAGGATCGTCATCTCGGGGCTCCTCGGTGGGTGGGTCCGTGGCGGACCCTGGAGCGGGCCTGCCGTACGAGGAGCAGTGAACCGGCGGCGGATGAAGCGCCGATGAATCGACGATGAGACGGATCTCAGGAAAGAACCCTCAGGTCAGGCGGGCACGCCGAGGCGCGCGAAGGCGTTGCGGAAGATCGTCAGCCCGTCCAGGCCGTGCATCTTCTGGACCCGCTTGTCGAGCTTGTCCAGCTCGTCGCCCTGATGGGCGAAGAGGTGGTTCATGACGTGGCGCACCTCGGACTCGTCCATCATCCCGCTGCCCACCGGCTTCCACACCTTCGACATCACCAGGCGCACCAGCTTCGGCGCCCGATCGGAGGCCTCGAGGTACCTCCGCGCCGAGGTCGTGTAGTAGGCGACGTGCCGCGTCTCCTGCTGCGCGATCCGCTTGAGCAGCGGAGTCATCACCGGGTGGTCGACCATGGCGGAGAGCCGACGGTAGGCGGCCACGGCGGAGAGCTCGTTGGCCGCGCCCCAGGTCATGTGCACCGCGAGGAAGTCCTTGCCGACCAGGTTCGACAGCGAGGACTGCTTCATCGGACCGAGCGCGGCCCGCCAGCCGAGCTTGACGCGCTTGGCCTTGACCTCGTCGTAGTCCACGACGATCCCGTGCCGGCCGAGCACCCGGGCGAGGGCCTCGCCGTGCCAGTACTCCTCGCGGTTCCACACGGTCATGAAGCCGCCGGCCTCCTCCTCGCGGTGCGAGGGGGTCACCAGCAGATCGCGCATGAAGCAGGAGGTGTGGTACTCGACATCGCACATGTAGCGCAGGGAGCGCAGGGTCTGCGCGTCCAGCGGCTGCTCGTCGAAGAGGTCGAAGTCGAGATCCGCGTACTTGACGGGCAGCGAGGTCTCGGCGAAATGATCGATGTCGAAGGCCATGTCACGCTCCGGAACGGGGCAGGGAGAGCAGGTGAGCGTCGGGGAGGTCCGGGCCGGGCAGCAGCCGGGTGATCTCCCGTCGGGCGCGGTGGAGACCGGCGCGGTCGCGGGGATCCGCGCCCAGCACCTGCAGCGCTGCGTCGAGATCGGGATCGGGCACCCCGCCGCCGTGCAGCGGGGAGCTCAGGCTCAGCACCAGCCGTGCGACGACGGCCTCCTTGCGTGAGCGGGTGATGCGGCCGATGGCCTCCTGGGTGAAGAAGTCGACCGCCGCCTCCTGGCGGGCGCGCACGGTGCGGACCACGCGCTCGGCCTCGCCGCCCAGGCGCCGTGCGATCGCGTCGAGCCCCGCCACGAGCGAGGCCTCCTGGATCGCCATGCGGGCCATATGGCCGGCGGCGACGGGCTCCCCGGCCGCGGCGTTCCACAGCGGGGTCAGCAGCGGCTGGACGCGGTCCACGTGGATCCGGCGCAGCGCGGCGACGCGGCTCGGCCGACGGGACGGGGCGGGGCGCTCGACGGGGTGGTCGCCGGTGAGCAGATCGCGCAGCGCACGGGCCTGCCAGTGGCGGTCCACCAGCCAGGTCGCGAGGAAGGCGGTGATCCGGGCCTCGTTCGCGGTCACGGTCGAGAGCATCGTCCGCGCCTCGGCGAGCCCGGAGGACTCCATGCGCTGCAGCACGCCGAGGGCGAGGCGTTCCTGGTCGCGCAGCGGCTCCTGGGTGGCGTGGAGATCGGTGTCGACGGGGATCCGGCTGGTGCCGCGCCGGGTGTACGCCTCGACGTCGAAATCGGTGCGCAGCACGGGGGCGATCGTCTCGTCGAAGTGGAGATGGCCGGCGTAGCGGCCGGTGGTCGGCATCGACGCGTGCGGATCCGGGGTCCCGACGGGGCCCGGGGTTGCGGCGGACTCGGGGGAGGAAGCCTCTGCGGTCCGTGCCCTCGTGGTCCGGTCCCTGTCGTCGTCGGCATGAGCCGACGGGTCCGCGGTGAGGTCGACGGTCACCTTCCACCTCTTTCTCAGGATCGGGTCGGCGGGCGGCGCGGGACGTCGCACCGCGGCGGCACGACCGGGAACAGTGTACGGAGAAGCCCTGGAGGATGCCCGAGCGCGAGGTCAGGCCGGGCGATGCCGGGCTTGGTAGGTTTCGTCGTGTGATGACCTCAGGTGCCGCCTCGCTGCCGGTGCCGGGCGACGACCGCGCCGGGCGGGACCTGCCCGGACCCGAGGCGCTGCGCATCGCGCTGCACCCCGCCGAGCTCCCGCTCGCCCGCCCCCGGGACGTGGCGCAGGCGGCCGCCCGGGTGAGCGATCTCATCTCGACCGGACGCCTCCAGGAGGCGCGCCGCCTCGCCGCGGAGTTCCGACGCCGCACCGCCCGGCCCGCGGACCCCGCCGCGCT
>NZ_JAKJJW010000059.1:0-8597 GCF_025669985.1 Brachybacterium atlanticum
GGGCACGGCGCCGCGGCGTCCCGGGGCCTCGGGGCTCGGCTCGGCGCCGGCGAGCTCCTCGGGGCTCAGCGCGCGGGCGCGGCGGCCGCGCCGCGGGGTGGTCTCCGGCTCGGTCATCGGCCGTCACCTCCTGTGTAGAGCGCGTACTTGTTGATGTATTGCACGACCCCGTCGGGCACCAGGTACCAGACGGGGGCGCCGGCGGCGACGCGGGTGCGGCAGTCGGTGGAGCTGATCGCCATGGCGGGCACCTCGATCAGGGTGACGCCGTCGTCCGGCAGTCCCGAGGTGTCCAGCTCGTGCCCCGGCCGGGTGACGCCGACGAAGTGCGCGAGCTGGAAGATCTCCTCGGTGTCCTTCCAGGTCAGGATGTTCTGGAGGGCGTCCGCGCCGGTGATGAAGAAGAGGTCCGCATCGGGGTGCTCGGCGTGCAGCTCGCGCAGCGTGTCGATCGTGTAGGTCGCGCCGGGCCGGTCGACGTCCACGCGCGAGACGGTGAAGACCGGGTTCGCGGCGGTCGCGACGACGGTCATCAGGTAGCGGTGCTCCGGGTCGGAGATCTCCTGCGACGCCTTCTGCCAGGGCCGGCCCGTGGGCACGAACACGACCTCGTCGAGCGCGAAGACGCTCTGCACCTCGCTGGCGGCGATGAGGTGGCCGTGATGGATGGGATCGAACGTCCCGCCCATCACGCCGATCCGTCGTCGCTGCAGCTCCACCGGTCTCAGCGGTCGGTGTCGGTGTCGGTGTCCGCGTCGTGCTTCTTGTCGAGGCTGCGGTGGTGCGCACCCCCGGTGAGCCAGGTGATGGCCAGCATGGTCATCAGGATCGCGAACGCACCGATCCCGATGAAGGGTGCGGGGATGCCCTCGCTCGCGCCGGCGCCGGACTCGGCGAGGATCATGAGCTGGTCGATCATGTTCTAGAAGGCCTTTCCTCGAGTGACCGGCCCATCATCCCACAGCGCGGGCGGGGTGCCGGCCGGAACCCGCCGGGTGGGAGTGGGGTCACGGGCGGACGTGGCCCTGGCCGACCACCAGCCACTTGGTGGCGGTGATCTCGCTCAGCCCCATCGGGCCGCGGGCGTGGAGCTTCTGGGTGGAGATCCCGATCTCGGCGCCGAAACCGAACTCGCCGCCGTCGGAGAAGCGGGTGGAGGCGTTGGCCATGACCACGGCGGAGTCGACCTCGGCGAGGAAGCGCTGCTGGGAGACGAGGTCGCGGGTGAGGATCGACTCGGTGTGGCCCGAGGAGTGGGCGCGGATGTGCGCGAGCGCGGCGTCGAGGTCGTCGACGACGGCGACCGCGAGCTCGAGGGCGAGATACTCCACGTCCCAGTCCTCCTCCGTCGCGGGGACGTGCTCGACGCCGGCCGGCAGCAGCGCGGCCGCCCGCTCGTCCACGTGCAGGCGCACCCCGGCCTCCGCGAGAGCGGTGCCGAGCCGCGGCAGCGCCTCGGCGGCGACGTCCTGGTGGACCAGCAGCGTCTCCAGCGCGTTGCACACCCCGACCCGCTGGGTCTTGGCGTTGAGCACGATCTGCTCGGCCTGGTCGAGGTCGGCGCTCGCGTCCACCAGCACGTGGGTGGTGCCGGTGCCGGTCTCGATGACGGGCACCTGGGCGTTCTCGACCACGCGGCGGATCAGGCCCGCGCCGCCGCGCGGGATCAGCACGTCGACCAGGCCGCGGGCGCGCATGAGCACGTCGGCGCCCTCGCGGCCGTGCGCGTCGATCCCGACGACGAGATCCGCCGGCAGCCCGCGCTCGGCGAGCACGTCCCGCAGCACCGCGATCAGCGCGGTGTTGGAGTGCAGCGCCGCGGAGCCGCCGCGCAGCACGACGGCGCTGCCGGCCTTCAGCGCGAGGCCGGCGGCGTCGACCGTCACGTTCGGGCGCGCCTCGTAGACCATCCCGATCACGCCCATCGGCACCCGCACCTGGCGCAGCTCGAGGCCGTTGGCGAGCACGGAGCCGCGCACCACCTCGCCGACGGGGTCCGGCAGCGCGGCGGCGTCGCGCAGCTGCTGCGCGATCGACGCGATCCGCTGCGGGTCCAGGGCGAGCCGGTCGCGCAGTCCGGCGGCCATGCCGGACTCGTCGGCGGCGGCGAGGTCCTGGGCGTTGGCGGCGACGATCTCGTCGGCGCGGGCGATGAGCGCCTCGGCCATGGCGTGCAGCAGCGCGTCCTTCTCGGCGCGGCGGAGGCGCGCCAGCACGGGCTGGGCGTCCTTCGCGGCGCGGGCGGCGCTGCGGACCGCCGACTCGACGGGAGGTGACTGGTCGTCCATGGCCCGAGTCTACGAGGAGGACGTCCAGGGAGCCCGGGGCGTCCGCCCAGGGAACCGGCGCGCCGGGAGGACCGGCCCCCGGTGCGTCAGAGCACCACCAGCTGATCGCGGTGGATCGCGGCGCGGCGGTACCGCTCCCCCAGCAGCTCCCGCGCCTCGTCGGTGCCGCGCCCCGCCATGGCCCGCAGCTCGTCGGAGCTGAAGGAGGTCAGGCCGCGGCCGATCACGGTGCCGTCCGGGGCGGCGACGTCCACGGGCACCCCCGCGGGGAAGGTCCCCTCGACCCGGGTGACGCCGACGGCGAGCAGCGAGCGACGGCGCGAGCGCACGGCGCCGGCCGCGCCCTCGTCCAGGTGCAGCGTCCCCGCGCCGCGAGTCGCGAAGCGCAGCCACACCAGGCGCGAGCGGCGACGGCCGTGATGGGCGGGGAAGAAGGTGCCGACGTCCCGTCCCTCCACCGCCTCGGCGAAGCGCTCGGCGGAGGTCATCAGCGCCGCGGTGCCGGTGGTGGAGGCGAGCTGGGCGGCCGACAGCTTCGTGACCATGCCGCCGGTGCCGACCTTCGAGCCGACCGAGCCGATGCTCACCCCGGCCAGGCGCGCCACGTCCTCGACCACGCCGATCCGCTCCGCACCGGGTTCGCGGGGCGGGGCGGTGTAGAGGGCGTCGACATCGGTGAGCAGGATCAGCGCATCGGCGCCGAGCAGCTGCGCGACGAGCGCCGCGAGGCGGTCGTTGTCCCCGAAGCGGATCTCGTGGGTGGCGGTGGTGTCGTTCTCGTTGACCACCGGCACGGTGCCGAGCTCGAGCAGGGCCTCCAGGGCGCTGCGCACGTTGCGATAGGTCTGGGGGCGGATCACGTCGGACTCGGTGAGCAGGACCTGCCCGGTGGTCCGCTCGTGCGCGGCGAAGGCTCGGGACCAGGCCGTGGCGAGCAGGGCCTGGCCCACGCTCGCGGCGGCCTGCTGCAGCGGCACCGAGGCGGGCCGCTCCGGCAGTCCCAGCGGGCCGAGCGCGGCCGCGATCGCCCCGGAGGAGACGAGCACGAGCTCCGTGCCGCGCGCCGCGAGCGCCGCGGCGACCTCCGCGACGCCGTCGAGGCGGGACTGGTCCAGCCTCCCCCGTGCGTCGGTCAGGCTCGAGGAGCCGATCTTCACGACGATGCGGCGCGCGCCGACGAGCTCCTCGCGGGCGGTGAGACGGACGGGCTGACGCAGCTCCGCCACGCTCACCGCTGACCGTCCCCGTCGCTCGAGGGATCGGCCCAGTGGCCGGACCTCCGCTCCGCCTCCATCGCGGCGAGACGGTCCATGCGGGCGGCGGTGCGGGCCTTCTGCTCCTCGCGCTTCTGCTCGCGGGTGGGGCGGTGGTGGTCCTCGAGCCGGTCGTCGGTGCCGCGGCGGCCGAGCATCTCGGCGCCGCCCACCATCGTCGGCTCCCAGTCGAAGACGACCGCGTCGTCCCCGGGACCGATCAGCACGGTGGAGCCGGCGACGGCCCCGGCGGAGAACAGCCCGTCCTCGACGCCGAGCTTCGCGAGGCGGTCGGCGAGGAAGCCGACGGCCTCGTCGTTGGTGAAGTCGGTCTGGCGCACCCAGCGCTCGGGCTTGTCGCCCCGGATGCGGAAGGCGGTGCCGCCGTCGTACTGCTCGGTGACGACCTCGAAGGAGGCCCGATCCGCGCCGCGCGGGGTGAGGACGACCGGCGCCGGCTCAGGAGCGGGCAGGGCGGCGCGCGCCTGCTCGACGAGCTCGCCGAGCCGGAAGGACAGCTCCCGCAGCCCCTTGCGGGAGACCGCGGAGACGTCGAGGATCGGCATCTCCCGCTCCCCCAGCCGCTCGCGGACGAGGTCGGCCATGTCGGCGCCGTCGGGCAGGTCGGTCTTGTTCAGCACGACCACGGCGGGCCGCTCCATGAGCGGCACGCGGGTCTCCGCCTCCTCGTCCAGGCTCGCGGCATAGGCGGCGAGCTCGGACTCGATGATCTCGAGGTCGCTGACGGGGTCGCGGTCGGACTCGAGCGCGGCGGCGTCCAGCACGTGCACCAGCACGTGGCAGCGCTCGATGTGGCGGAGGAAGTCCAGCCCGAGGCCCTTGCCCTGGCTGGCGCCGGGGATCAGCCCCGGCACGTCGGCGATCGTGTACCGGTGCTCGCCCGCCTCGACCACGCCGAGGTTCGGCACCAGGGTCGTGAACGGGTAGTCGGCGATCTTCGGGCGGGCGGCGCTCATCGCCGCGATGAGCGAGGACTTGCCGGCGCTGGGGTAGCCCACCAGTGCAACGTCGGCCACGGTCTTCAGCTCGAGCACGAGGGTGCGCTCCTGGCCCGGCTCGCCGAGCAGCGCGAAGCCGGGGGCCTTGCGCTGCTTCGAGGCGAGGGCCGCGTTGCCGAGGCCACCGTTGCCGCCGCGCGCGGCGACGTAGCGGGTGCCGATGCCCACGAGGTCGGCGATCACGGTGCCGTCCTCCTCGGTGACCACGGTGCCGTCGGGCACGGGCAGGACGAGGTCCTCGCCGTTCGCGCCGTGGCGCAGGTCACCCTTGCCGAAGCCGCCGCCGGTCGCGCGCTGGTGCGGCTTGTGGTGGTACTCCAGCAGCGTCGTGGTCGAGGCGTCGACCTCGAGGATCACGTCGCCGCCGCGGCCGCCGTCGGCGCCGTCGGGGCCCGCGAGGGGCTTGAACTTCTCGCGACGGATGGAGGCGGCGCCGTGCCCGCCGGATCCTCCGACGACCTGCAGTCGGACGCGGTCGACGAATGTGGCCATGGGTGCTCTCCGAGGGTCGAGGGTGCCGTGGGGGTGGATAAGCGACGAGGGGCGGAGCGATCGGCTCCGCCCCTCGAAGGACGCTGGGTGCCCCGGGTCCGGGGCGGCGTGTCAGACGGTCTCGACGACGCTGACCACGCGACGGTCACGCTTGCGGCCGAACTCGACGGTGCCCGCGGTGAGCGCGAACAGGGTGTCGTCGTTGCCGCGGCCCACGCCGTCGCCGGGGTGGATCTTGGTGCCGCGCTGGCGGACGAGGATCTCGCCGGCGCCGACGACCTGGCCGCCGAAGCGCTTCACGCCGAGGCGCTGGGCGTTGGAGTCACGGCCGTTCTTGGAGGAGCTGACGCCCTTCTTAGATGCCATCTGGGATCAATCCTTTGTCTGGTCGAGGGATCGCTCAGGCGATGCCCGTGATCTTCAGCCGGGTGAGCTCCTGGCGGTGGCCCTGGCGCTTCTTGTAACCGGTCTTGTTCTTGTAGCGGAGGATGCGGATCTTCTCGCCGCGGAGGTCCTCGACCTTCTCGGCGCTGACCTTGACCTTCGCGAGCTCGGCCTGGGCGGAGGTGACCTTGTCACCGTCGACCAGCAGCACGGGAGCGAGATCGATGCTGTCGCCCGCCTCGCCTGCCACGCGGTTGATCACGATGGTGTCACCGACCGACACCTTCTCCTGACGACCGCCTGCGCGGACGATTGCGTACACCACGTCACGTCTCCATCTTGTGATTCGGATCCAGTCTTCGAGTCGTGCGCCCACTCGGGTGACCACCGCGGACCTGCGACCGTCAACCGTTCCCGGCCGGGGAGCCGGGCGGGAGATGCGGTCGCGCGATGTCCACCGGACGACGACTGCGACGCGTTTGCGCCAGGGGACAGCTTACGATCCCGTGAACAGCCGGTCAACCATGGGACACGCCCCGACCAGCGAGAACGCCGTCACACCGTGTGGAACAGGTCACTGGTCCCCGTCGGGATCGACCACCTGGCCGTCGACGACGACCTCGGGCTGGCTGTGGCTGCCCGAGGCGGCGGCGATCGAGGCGATCGTCGCGCGGGTCAGCGCACGGCTGTCCTCGTCGTCGGCGAGGCGGTGGACGTCGCCGGACTCCTCGGAGCCGCCGGCGTCGCCGCCGTGCTCGTCCTCGTCCTTCGCCCCGCCGCGTCCGCGTCGGCCGCGCCGGCGCGAGGAGCCCTTGGAGCCGTCCTCGCCGCCTCCGCCGCTGCCACCTCCCTGGGGGTGGCTGTGGCCGCCGTCGGCGTCCATGTCGACCGTCATGCCGCGGCCGTGGCAGTGCTCGCAGGTGGTGGAGAAGGTCTCCACCAGGCCCTGGCCCACGCGCTTGCGGGTCATCTGCACCAGGCCCAGCGAGGTCACCTCGGCGACCTGGTGCTTGGTGCGGTCCCGGCCCAGGCACTCCACGAGGCGGCGCAGCACGAGGTCGCGGTTCGCCTCGAGGACCATGTCGATGAAGTCGATGACGATGATGCCGCCGATGTCGCGCAGCCGCAGCTGGCGCACGATCTCCTCGGCCGCCTCGAGGTTGTTCTTGGTGACGGTCTCCTCGAGGGAGCCGCCGGAGCCGGTGAACTTGCCGGTGTTCACGTCGACGACGGTCATCGCCTCGGTGCGGTCGATGACGAGGGAGCCGCCGGAGGGCAGGTAGACCTTGCGGTCCATCGCCTTCAGCAGCTGCTCGTCGATGCGGTGCTTTGCGAAGACGTCCTTGTCGCCGACATGGCGGGTGACGCGCTCGAGCAGGTCGGGGGCGACCTCGGAGACGTAGGAGTGGACGTCGTCGTAGACCTTGCCGCCCTCGACGACCAGGGAGGTGAAGTCCTCGTTGAAGACGTCGCGCACCACCTTGATGGCGATATCGGGCTCCTGCGAGAGGGCCACGGGCGCGGACCGAGACTTCTGGGACTTCTGGATCTTCTCCCACTGGGCGGTGAGGCGCTCGACGTCGCGGGTGAGCTCCTCCTCGCTCGCGCCCTCGGCGGCGGTGCGCACGATCACGCCCGCGTCCTCGGGGATGATCTGCCGCATGATCTTCTTCAGCCGGTTGCGCTCGGTGTCGGGCAGCTTCCGGGAGATGCCGGTCATGGACCCGCCGGGCACGAACACGACATAGCGGCCGGGCAGGGAGATCTGGCTGGTCAGGCGCGCGCCCTTGTGGCCGATCGGGTCCTTGGTGACCTGGACCAGCACGGGGTCGCCGCTCTTCAGCGCGAGCTCGATGCGGCGCGGCTGGCCCTCGAGGCCCACCGCGTCCCAGTTGACCTCGCCGGCGTAGAGCACGGCGTTGCGGCCCTTGCCGATGTCCACGAAGGCGGCCTCCATGGAGGGCAGAACGTTCTGGACCTTGCCGACGTACACGTTGCCGACCATCGAGGTCTGCGACTTCTGGGCGACGTAGTGCTCGACGAGCACGTCGTCCTCGAGCACCGCGATCTGGGTGCTGCCCTGGCGCTCGCGCACCACCATCGAGCGCTTGACGGACTCGCGGCGGGCGAGGAACTCGGCCTCGGTGATGACGCTGCGGCGACGGCCGGCGTCACGGCCCTCGCGGCGGCGCTGGCGCTTGGCCTCGAGCCGGGTCGAGCCCTTGACGGCCTTGACCTCGTCGCGCGCCTCGCGCACCTTGACCACGGTGTTCGGCGGATCGTCCGGGGAGGAGCCGTCGTCCCCGCTGCTTCCCGAGCGGCGGCGACGGCGGCGACGGCGCGAGCTGGAGCTCGAGCCGCCCGAGGAGGAGCCGGAGCCCTCCTCGCCCGAGCCGTCCTCGGTCTCCTCGTCCTCGGAGGAGTCCTCCTGGGCGCCGTCCTCGGCGCCGCGGTCGCCGCTCTGCGAGTCGTCCTCCCCGCGCCCGCGGCCGCGACGGCCGCGGCCCCCGCGACGCCGGCGGCGGCGCGAGGAGCCCGAGCCGCTCTCGGCGGAGTCGTTGTCGTCGTCGCTGTCGTTCTGGCCCTCGGAGTCGGTGTCCTCGGAGTCGTCCTGGTCCGTGTCCTCGTCCTGCGGCGCGTCCTGCTCGCGGGAGGAGGAGCGGCGGGAGCGGCTGCGGGACCGGCTGCGGCGCGAGGGCTGGGCGTCCTCGTCGCGGGTCTCCTCGGCCTCCTCCTCGTCGCGGGAGTCCTCGTCGTCCCCGTCCTGCGGGGCGACGGTGGTGCGGGGCTGCGGGGTCGGCGCCTGGAAGAGGAGCGACGCGAAGTCCATCTGGACCTGCTCGCGCCGGCGCGCCCGGTCCTCGTCGACCTCGGGCTCGCCGGCGGTAGTGGTCTCGGGCGCGGTCCCGGTCGCGGAGGCGAGGGCCTTCAGATCGTCCAGGACGGGGTTCGCGGCGGTCCCCTGCTCCTGCTCCTCGTCGGCCTCGGGCTCCGGCTCCTCCGTCGGCTGGGCCATCGGCGCCTGGAAGTTCGGCGCTCCCGCCGGCGCCCCGGCCCGGCGGCGACGGCGCGTCGGCGCGGCGGGCCCGGGCTCGAGGGGCTCCTCGGACTGGGGGGCGACGACGGTCCGCGGCGCGGTGTCCTCCGGCGCCGCGGCGGGC
>NZ_JAKJJW010000005.1:0-152520 GCF_025669985.1 Brachybacterium atlanticum
GCCGCGCGGCGAGCCGTGGCGTCCGGCGCCGCGGGGGCGGTGGCGGCCGCGGGTGCCCTTCCGGCCGCGATAGCCGCGGCCGCGCTGTCCCCCGCTGCGCTCGTCCACCGGCAGGGAGAAGGAGGTGATCCGCTCGATCTCGGGGTTGACCTGACGATCGCTGCGGGCACCGGGGCCGTGGGAGACGACGGCCTCCCCGTCGGCGTCGACGAAGAGGTCCAGCAGCTCCTCGCCGACGATCACGTGCTGCCACAGCGGCACCGGCCGCGTCTCGGAGACGATGATCGAGGTCTCGCCCCGCACCTCCTGGAGCCAGGCCCCGAACTCCTCGGCGTTCGAGACCGTCGCCGAGAGCGCGACCAGCTGGACGGAGCGGTCCAGGTGGATGATGACCTCTTCCCACACGGGCCCGCGCAGGCGGTCGGCGAGGTAGTGCACCTCGTCCATCACCACGAAGCCCAGCCCGTCCAGCAGGTCGGAGTCCGCGTACAGCATGTTGCGCAGCACCTCGGTGGTCATCACGACCACCTCGGCGGTGGGGCGGATCGAGGTGTCGCCCGTCAGCAGGCCGACGCGTTCCGCGCCCAGCCAGTCCACCAGGTCGCCGAACTTCTGGTTGGACAGCGCCTTGATCGGCGCGGTGTAGAAGACCTTCCGGCCCTGTGCGAGCGCGAGATGCACCGCGAACTCGCCGACGACGGTCTTGCCGGCGCCGGTCGGGGCGGCCACCAGCACGGAGCGGCCGTCCTCGAGGGCGCGGCCGCCGGCGAGCTGGAAGTCGTCCAGCGCGAAGTCGTAGCGGGCGGTGAAGGCGGTGAGCTCGGAGTTCTTCCGCCGCTTCTCCTCGGCCCAGGCGGCGTAGCGCTCTGCGGGCGAGGTCACTGCGCTCCCCCGTCGACCGCCCTCTCGCCGCGCAGCGCCGAGAGATCGGCGAGCAGGCGCACGGCGCCGGGCAGCACGCGCGCGGTGAGGGGCAGCAGGGAGCGGGCCTCCCCGTCGGCGTAGGCGCGCAGCGAGCGGCCGTGGCGCAGTCCTACGGTCACCTCCCGCACCGGGCGGACGCGCACGCCCTCGAGCTCGGTGTGGGTGCCCTTGAAGACGCGGGGGAAGAAGCGCAGCAGATCGCGCCTGCCCAGCCCCTCGATGCTCAACAGCTCGAGCTGTCCGTCGTCGATGCGGGCGTCCGGAACCATCTGCATCCCGCCACCGTAGACCCCGGAGCTGCACAGCGACAGCAGCGGCGCGTCGATCTCGAACCGCTCGCCGCCGTCGATCTCGAGCCAGTACGGCAGCGGGGTGAAGGTGGGCAGCTCCCGCAGCACGGCGGTGGTGTAGCGCACGGTGTGGGAGGCCCGGGAGCTGTTGGCGCGGGCGTTGACGATCGCGTCGAAGCCGAGGTTGACGTTGCCGAGCGCGAGGGACCGGTGCGGCAGCGCGTTCTCCCCCGCGGAGGTCACCTCGATCGCGTCGATGGTCACGACCGGGCGGGACAGCGCGTGCAGCAGCGCGCGGGTGGACTCCTCGGGGTCGTTGATGCTGAGGCCCAGGGCGCGGGCGAAGTCGTTGCCGCTGCCGGCGGGCACGATCCCGAGCCGTACGGGCGTGCCCGCGACGATCTCTGCGCCGAGCGAGACGGTGCCGTCCCCGCCCACCACGACGAGGGCCGTCAGCGAGTCGCGGACCTCCTCCGCCCGGGCCCGGGCGACGTGCGCGCTGGGACCGGAGAGGTCCACGACCGAGATGCCCGCGAGATGGAGCAGATGCCCCACCTGCCGTCCCACGCGATGGGCGGTGCCCTGGGCGGCGGTGGGGTTCGCGAGCAGGCCGACGCGGAGTCTGCTCACCGGCCGCCCTCGTCGGGCTCGTCGAGCCGGGTGGGGCCGTCGATCTTCTCGACCTCGTCGTCGATGCGGCTGGCCTCGTCGTCGTCGAGGTCCTCGTCGCCGCTGCGCTTCGCCTGGCGCCGGTCGTGGAGCAGCGCGATGACGATCGCGCCGAAGAACAGGCTCGCGATCGCGGCGGACATCGCGATCAGGGTGATCGGCTCGGGCGTGGGCACCATGACCGCGGTGAAGGCGAAGCTCAGGAAGATGATCCAGCGCCAGGCCTTGAGCATCGCGCGGCCGCTGATCAGGCCCATGAAGTTCAGCAGCACCATGACCACCGGCACCACGAACGCGACGCCGAAGGCGAGCATGGTCTTGATCAGCAGGGCGAGGTACTGGTCGTAGGGGATGATCTGCGAGACCGATCCCTCGGTGGGCGTGAAGCTCATCAGCACCGGGACCAGCTGGTTCACGGCCCAGTACCCGGCGACGCAGCCCAGGAAGAACAGCGGGATCGCGGAGCCGAAGAAGCCGATCGCGTACTTGCGCTCGTTCCTGTGCAGGCCCGGCATCACGAACAGCCACACCTGAAGGATGATCATCGGCGAGGAGAGGATCAGGCCGATGTACGCCGCCATCTGGAGCTTGACGTTGAGCCCCTGGCCGACGCCCTGGAAGTTGATCAGCGACTGGAGGTCGGAGTCCTCGCCCGCGGCCTCGATGGGCGCCTTGACGGCGTCGAACACCCACGGGAACAGGAACCATCCGACGATCGAGAAGACGAGCACCGTGACCGCGCTGATGAGCAGGCGGTTGCGGAGCTCGGTGAGGTGCTCGCCGAGGGACATGCGTCCCTCGGGGTCGCGTCCCCTCTTCGTCGCGGGCGCGCCCTGCGCCCGGTCGCGTCCCTGTGTATCACTCGCCACGGATCAGTTTCCTCCCAGCCCGGCAGGACGGGACGGGCACACGGCCCTGCCCCGTCCCGGCGCGGAGCTCAGTCGCGGCGGTAGGGCTCGTCGTCCTCGCGCGGGGCGCGGACGGTCTCGCGGTCGCGGTCCTCGCGGATCTCACGGTCGCGGGGGTCGTACTCGCGGTCGTCGCGAGCGCGGTCGGAGCGGGCGGGACGATCCGACTCGTCCTCGTCGTCCCCGCGCTTCTCGTCGCCGCGCATCTCCTCGACCTCGCTCTTGAAGATGCGCATGGACTTGCCCATGTTGCGCGCGAGTCCCGGAAGCTTGTTGGCCCCGAACAGCAGGATCACGAGCACGATCAGCAGCACGATCGCCCAGGGGTTGCGGAAGAAGTTCATGGAAGTCCCTTTCAACAGCGCCATGACTCAGCGCAGGCGCGCCCATCATCCCACAGCGGACTGGGCGCCGGACGGGCCGCCACGGCGACGGCTCGGCCCACCGCACGGCGGGTCGTCCCAGGGTAGCGCCTAGCGAGGGCTGTGACGTGCAGCCCCCGCGCGCGCCACAGTCACGATCGTGTCTCTGAGCACGGGCGGGGACAGCACCTCGGCGGCGCCGGCGGATTCCAGCACCGCGTCCACCAGCGGTGCCCGCACCGGGCCCTCGAGACGCGCGTAGGTCGCACCGCCACCGGCGCCGTCCGAGCCGTCCTCGCCGGGGCCGCCCCCGCCGTCGCGCAGCTCGGTGGCGGCGAAGGACTCGGCGATCCAGTGCCCGGCGGGCTCCAGGCGCAGCCACACCTCGCCCTCGACACGGCCGGAGAGGTCCGCGTCGACCCCGGGAGCGGTCCGGCTCATCGGGGTCCCGTCCGGCAGGATCTCCACGATCCGGTCCAGGCGGAAGCGGCGGCGGCCGCCGGCGAGCTCGCAGTCGGCCACGAGATAGGAGCGCGCCCCGTCGGACTCGATCCGCTCGGGACGGATCCTGCGCACGCTCGTGCCCGAGCGGTCCGTCGAGGAGTAGCGGATGGTCAGCGTCGCCTCGTCGGTGCCCTGCTCGGCGCGCAGCGCGGCGCCCACCGCGGCGAGCACCGTCTCGGCGCGGTCGGCGGTGCGGGCGGCTCGCTCGTCGGCCGAGAGGGCCTCGGCGATCTCCTCGCGGCGCGGGACGGGCGGGGCGGGGACGCCCTCGGCCGGCGCCTCCCCGGACATGGCGGCCAGCAGCTTCGCCCGGGCGGAGTCGACGACCTGCTCCGCCTCGCCCGCGGCGGGCTCGAGGGCGGCGAGCCCGGCCAGCAGCGCCGTGATCTCGACGGCGCTGAGGCTGAGGGCGCGGCGCAGCGGCTCCGCGTTGCGCACCCGCACGGTGCCGTGCTCCCACTCCGCCTCGATGAGGTCCTCCCAGCCGGCGCCCATATCGCCGCAGACGAAGAGCACCTGCAGGTCGTCGACCAGCTGCTTCTCGCTGACGCCGAGCGCCTCGGCGAGCTCGGCGAGGTCCGCCTCGCCGCGGCTCATGACGAAGGACGCGGCGGAGATCAGGCGCGAGAGGTGGTCGCCGCTCTGCGGGCTCACCCGGATCCGGGGGGCGGGGCGCGGCGCGGCGGCCTCGAGGGCATCGAGCGCGGCGACGCCCTCGTGCCGCGCCGCGACCGCCTCGAGCACCTCGGCGATCTCGGCGCGCCAGGCGGCGGGCTCGAGCAGCTCGACCCAGCGCACGTCGGCGAGGACCAGGCGGCGGGCCGCCGGGCGGGGCAGCTCGGGAAGTCGCAGCTGCTCGGCCTCGAGCGGCGCGACGGCGCGGTCGCGCAGGGCGAGCGCCTTGTAGGGGGCGGCCCGCAGCAGCGCGGAGGCCCGGTCGTCGCTGTCGAGCATCCGATCGAGCACATCGGCGAGGTCGATGTCGTCGGGGCGGGGTGCCTTCGCGGCGGGGCCCTCGGCGGGGAAGGACTCGATCCTCGAGGCGCGGAACACGCGGGGCGCGTCGCGGTCGCGGTCGTGGCCGTAGACGTACCAGTGCCCGTCGTGGACGCCGACGACCCACGGCTCGACATGGCGCTGCGCGGGGGCGCCGTGCGTGCCGCGATAGGTGAAGCGCACCGAGCGCCCGGTCACCACGGCGTCCAGCAGCGGGGAGAGCACGGGCAGGGACTCGACGGCGCCGCGCGGTGTGCGCCGCAGCAGGTCGGGGTCCGCGTCGTGGCCGAGGCTGAGCAGCTTCGCGCGTACGCGCCGGGCCGCTCCTCCGGCCGTCGCGTCGTCCCAGGCGCGGCTCGCGGCGAGCAGCACCGTGTACTCCTCGGTCGTGAGATCGAGCACCGCCGTGGAGGGCGAGGCGTCGATCCGGTAGTGCACGGTGTTCTCGTCCAGCACGTCCCGCTCGGCGACGAGCGGGAGCCCGAGCTCCAGGATCGCGGCCTTGTCGCGCTCGAACATCCGCTCCGCGGCCTGCTCGGACGTCGCCTCGGCGTAGTCGGGGATGACGGAGAAGAGCTTCGCGCGGTCCATCCGCCGTCGCGAGCCGATCGTCATGATGACGTTGAGCAGTCTCTCCACGTTCTTCGAAGCCACCCGCCCAGACTAGCCGGACGGGATCACAGGGATGCGGAGCTTCCGCCGCGCGCCTCTAGGCTGGGGCCATGCTGCGATGGGAACGGGGCACCGTGAGTGCCGTGACCAGCTCCTGGCCCGGAGTGGATCGACTCGAGATCGATCTGGACGACGGGGCGGGGACGCTGAGCGCGATCGCCTACGAGGAGCTCACCGGGCGCCCGCGCGCCGGCGAGCAGGTGCTGCTGAACACCAACGCCGTGCGGCGCGAGCTCGGCACCGGCGGCGACGCCATGATCGTGGCCCGCACCGATGTGCTCCCCGAGGCCGCCGAGGTGCGAGGCCACATGGTCAAGGCCCGCTACACGCCGATGCAGACCATGGTCGACGCGCTCGACGACCCGGATAGCGAGCACTACGAGACGGTCCGGGAGGCCACCGGCATCGACGGGATGCCGGTGGTGGTCGCGGACCTGCACTCCTCCCTCCCTGCGATCGTGGCCGGGATCCGGGCGCGGCGCCGCTCGGTCCGGATCGTCTATGTGCACACCGATGCCGCGGCGCTGCCCGCCGTCTACTCGAGGAGCGCGGCCCGGCTGCGCGAGGCCGGCCTGCTCACCGCCGTGATCAGCGCCGGGCAGTCCTTCGGCGGCGATCTCGAGGCGGTCACGGTCCACTCGGCGCTGCTGGGCGCCCGGCACGTGGTCGGCGCGGACGTCGCGATCGTGATCCAGGGCCCGGGCAATCTCGGCACAGGCACCGGCTGGGGCTTCTCCGGCGTCCAGACGGCGGAGTCGCTCCACGCGACCTCGGTGCTCGGCGGCGTGCCGATCGCGACCCTGAGGGTCTCCGAGGCCGACGAGCGGGAGAGGCACCGGGGCCTGTCCCACCACTCCTCCACCGCCTACGGGCGAGCGCTGCTCGCCCCGGTGCACTTGCCGGTACTGCCCCGCACCGACTCCCGATACAACTCTTTTCATGAGTCCGTGCGGAAACAGGTCAAGAGCACGATCCTGAAGCCGGCGAAGAAGCGCGGCGTGCTGCACCACCTCACCGAGGTCGACGCCAAGGGGCTGCGCGATGCGCTCGAGGAGATGCCCGTGCGGATGACCACGATGGGACGGACCCTCGCCGAGGACTACGCCTCCTTCCAGTACGCGGCCCTCGCCGGGCGCTGCGCGGCCGAGCAGGTCCGGGGCGCCGGCGGCGGCTCGGGCGGCGCGAAGGGCGAGTCCAAGGGCCCGAAGGAGCCCAAGGGCGGCACCAAGCGCTAGACGCCTCGGCGCCGGCATGGGCCCGACGGAGTTGCCGGGGACGGGCGACCGACGGAGTTGATCGACGTGAGGTACCAGGAAAGTGGTACCCGACGTCGAACAACTTGCCGTGCTGCCCTGCGCCGCGGTCGGCGGGGCCGTCCAGCGAGGTTCTTCGACGTGAGGTACCAGGAATGCGGTACCTGAGGTCGAACGACTGCCCGTCCGGCCGTCCGATCCATGTCGGCCGTGCGATCCGCGTCAGCCGCGCTGGGCGTCGCTCTCCCCGTGGGCCTCGCCGCGCTCCTGGACCAGGTGCAGCAGGCGGTGGGCGGCGGAGATCGCCCGCTCCCCGTCGTAGCGCTGGATGGCGTGCAGCGGATGGGTGCGCCCGTCCGCGAGGTCGAGATGGGCCCAGGGATCACCCATCGGGAAGCTGATCCCGAGCACCTCGGGCCACTCGAAGGTCCGGGTGCGCATGAGGTTGCGCACCTCGAGCCCGTCGGGACGGGCGACCACCCGCACCGAGGCCTCGAGATGGCAGAACAGCGCGATGAGCAGACCGATCATGAGCAGGCCGAGCCGTCCGCCGAGCTGGAAGCTCGTGATCATGATCGCGCCGCCGATCATCCCGACCATCACGAAGACGGCGGTGATGTAGGCGGCCCAGCGCACCGCCCGCGGACGGAACACCTCGACGGCGCGTGCGTCGTCGCGGCCCGGGGTCCCTGCGGCACTGCTCATCGGGATCTCAGATGCGGCAGGCCTGGATCGCTGTGACCAGGATGGCGCGGGCGCCGGCCTCGTAGAGCTCGTCCATCATGCGGTGCGCGGAGCGGCTGTCGACCATGGCGCGCACGGCTGACCACTCCCCGCCGTGCAACGGAGAGACGGTCGGGGACTGCAGGCCGGGGGTGATCTCGACCGCCCGCTCCAGCAGCGCGGAGGGGATGTCGTAGTCGAGCATCACGTACTCGCGGGCGACGAGCACACCGCGGATGCGCCGCTCGAGCACCTCGAGCGCGTGCTGCGCCTCGTCGTCCAGCTCCATGCCGGGGCGGGAGAAGAGCACGGCCTCGCTGGTCATGATCGCCTCGCCGAAGGGCTCCAGCCCTGCCTCGCGCAGCGTGGTGCCGGTCTCGACGACGTCCGCGATCACATCGGCGACGCCGAGGCGGATCGAGGACTCGACCGCGCCGTCGAGGTGGACCACCTCGGCGCTGATCCCCCGCTCGGCGAGGTAGTCCTCCACGAGGTTCTCGTAGCTGGTGGCGATGCGGGAGCCCTGCAGCTCCTCGACGTTGCTGTGCGTCCCGGCGGGCGCGGCGAAGCGGAAGGTGGAGCGGGCGAAGCCCAGGGAAAGGATCTCCTGGGCCGGGGTGCGGGAGTCCAGCAGCATGTCCTGGCCGGTGATGCCGACGTCGACCGTGCCGGAGCCGACGTACACCGCGATGTCCCGGGGACGCAGATGGAAGAGCTCCACCCCGTTGTCCTCGTCGACCACGACCAGCTCCTTGGAGTTGCCGCGGCGGCGGTAGCCGGCCTCCTGGAGCAGGTCGGCGGCGGGGTCGGACAGGGCGCCCTTGTTGGGCACGGCGATGCGGAGCACGGATCCTCCTCGGCCGATGCGGCGGCCTCGAGACGGGTGGGACGGGAAGTCGGGGGCGAGCGGCGCGGGACCGGCTCAGAGATGTCGGTAGACGTCCTCGAGGGAGATGTCCTTGGCGATCATCATGACCTGGAGGTGGTAGAGCAGCTGGCTCATCTCCATGGCGGCGTCGTCGGTGGACTCGTGCTCGCAGGCCATCCACACCTCGGCGGCCTCCTCGACGATCTTCTTGCCGATCTGATGGACGCCGGCATCGAGCTCCGCGACGGTGCCCGATCCCTCGGGTCGGGTGCGGGCCTTCTGGGTCAGCTCGGCGAACAGTGCCTCGAAATCCTTCACGGGACCAGGGTACGCGTCCCGGCAGGTGCTCTGCGGTGCGGACCGCCTGCCGGGCACGCGCCCCGCCCGTGGCTCAGCCGCGGCGGACCGTCGGGTCCAGGTGCGCGGTCTCGACCGTGACCCGGTCTGCCTCCGCGTCGCGGCGGCTGCGCACCCGCCACCAGACGAAGAAGCCGGTGAGGGTGAACGCGCCGTAGAAGAGATACATGAATGCGCTCGCGTAGTAGCCGGCGCTCCACAGCAGGGGCACGCCGACGAGGTCGACCGCGACCCAGATCAGCCAGAACTCGACCCAGCCCTTGGCCATGCCGAAGGTCGCCAGCAGGCTGCCCATGAAGATCCAGGCGTCGGCCCAGACCGGCTCGTAGGAGCCCAGCGCCCGGAACAGCGGGGTGAGCGCCGCGGTGCCGCCGACGAGCACGACGAGCAGCAGGGCGCGGGTGCCCCAGGAGGCCCAGACGGGCTCGACGGCGGTGCCGTCCTCGTGCTTCGCCTGGCGCCAGCGCACCCAGCCGTAGACGCTGGTGGCGATGAACATGATCTGTCGGCCGGCCTGGCCGAGCAGGTCGACGGAGTTCGGGTTGCCGAAGACGCTGCCGAGGAAGACGGTCAGCAGCAGGGCGTTGCCCAGGATGCCGATGGGCCAGGCCCAGACCTTGCGGCGCATGCCGCCGAGCGCGCTGAGCAGTCCGAAGACGTTGCCGAGCACCTCGCGGAGCAGGAGGAACTGGCCTCCGCCGAATTCGATCTTGGCGTCGAAGAGCCACTGCAGGATGTCCATGTCGGTCCTTTCACCTCGGATGCAGTGGCTCCGGGGGAAAAGGGTTGCCTGCGGGGCTCGGGGAGGCGTGCGCCGTCCCGGGACCTGCGGGACGTGCGCCTCTCATCCAGGCTGTACTGTCGGTGCCGGAATTCCACCGGCTCCACCGCAGGGTGCGGGTCGCGGACTGTCACCGCCGGCTCGGACTTTCACCGACCCCGGAGCACGTCACAGGATGTGACGGAGCAAGGATAGGTCAGTGCGCGGCGTGGGCGCCCGCCAGTTCGCGCAGGGCGGAGATCTCCTCGGCGGCGTCGCGGGCCTTGTAGATCGCGGAGCCCGCGACGAAGACGTTCGCGCCCGCCTCGGCGCAGCGCTCGATCGTCTCGCGACTGACGCCGCCGTCTACCTGGATCGAGACCTCGAGGTTCGCCTCGGAGATCGCGCGGCGGGCCCGACGGATCTTCGGGAGCATCGTCTCGAGGAAGCTCTGCCCGCCGAATCCGGGCTCGACCGTCATGATCAGCAGCATGTCGAACTCGCCGATGATGTCGATCAACGGCTCGACCGGGGTGGCGGGGCGCAGTGCCACGCCGACCTGGGCGTTCTTGCGGCGCAGGTCGCGGGCGAGCTTGACGGGGGCGCGGGCGGCCTCGAGGTGGAAGGTCACCGACGAGGCGCCGGCCTCCGCGAAGACGGGGGCCTGGGTGTCGGCGTCCTCGATCATCAGGTGCGCGTCGATCGGGATGGGGCTGCGCTCGACGATCTGCTCGACCATGCTCGGCCCGAAGGTCAGGTTCGGCACGAAGTGGTTGTCCATGACGTCGACGTGGACGCTGTCGGCGCTGGAGATCTTGTCGAGCTCGGCGCCGATGGTCATGAAGTCGGCGTTGAGGATGCTGGGGTGGATGAAGCTGGAGTCGGTGGAGTACGAGATGCTCATCAGCTCGGGGTTCCTTCCTCGGTGGGGACGGGGAGCCTGCGCAGCAGGCAGATGAACATGGCGTCGGTGCCGTGGACGTGGGGCCACAGCTGGACGTCGGGGCCCTCGCCCAGCTCGACCTCGTCCCGCACGGCGGGCAGCAGGCCGGCGCGGACGGCGGGGCGGGCGTCGAGGCGCTCGACGTCGTCGCGGCGCTTGAGGACGTCGGCGACGATCAGGCGGGTCTCGGCCAGGTGCGGGGAGCAGGTGACATAGGCGACGACGCCGCCGGGCGCGGTCGCGTCCAGCGCGGAGGTCAGCAGGTCGCGCTGGATCGCGCCGAGCCGGCCGACGTCCGCGGGGGTGCGGCGCCAGCGGGCCTCGGGCCGGCGGCGCAGCGCACCGAGCCCGGAGCAGGGGACGTCGGCGAGGACGCGGGAGAACTCCCCGGGCCGCTCGGCGCCGATGGTGGTGCCGTCGGCGGTGAGGGTGGTGATCTCGCAGCCGGCCTCGCGCAGGCTCGCCACCGCGCGGTCCACCAGCTCGGTGCGGTGCTCCTGCAGCTCGACGGCGAGGAGGTCGGCGTCGTGGTCGATGGTGAGCCCGCCGAGCAGGGCGGTCTTCCCGCCGGGGCCCGAGCAGAGGTCGAGCCAGTGGGCGTCGTCGGTGAGGACGAGGTCGTCGGCGCCGAGCGCGAGGGAGAGGGCCGCGAGCTGGGAGCCCTCGTCCTGGACGGCGACGCGGCCCTGCTTGACCAGGTCCATGCCGCCGGGGTCGCCGGAGGGCCAGGCGGCGGCGAAGACGGAGAGCCGGCCCTGGCTCGCGCCGTGGTCGATCAGCTCGTCGAGGTCGGTCAGCCCCGGGCGCATCACGAGCGAGACCGCGGGGGCCTGGTTCTGCGCCTCGAGCAGCTGGTCGATCTCGTCGCGGGAGCGGCCGTTCCCGGCGAGGGCGTCGGACAGGGCCCGCACCACCCAGCGGGGGTGGGAGTGGACGACGGCGAGATGCCCGGTGGGGTCCTTCTCGCGGTCCGGGGCGACCTCCGCGATCCAGGTGGCGAGGTCCTTCTCCCCCACCCGGCGCAGCACGGCGTTGGCGAAGCTCGCACCTCCCGCGCCGACCTCGGCGCGGGCCAGGGCCACGGTCTCGGAGGTCGCGGCGTGCGGGGCGACGGTCATGTCCAGCAGCTGGTAGGCGCCGAGGCGGAGCACGTCCAGCAGCGCGGGCTCGACCTTCGCCAGCGGTCGGTCCACGCAGGCGGCGATGATCGCGTCGAGCCGGCCCTGGGCACGCAGCGAGCCGTAGAACAGCTCGGTGGTGAAGGCGGCGTCGCGGCCGGAGACGCGGTGGCTGCGCAGCAGGCGGGGCAGCACGAGGTTCGCGTAGGAGTCCTCCTCGCGCACCAGGCGCAGCCCTTCGAGGGCGACCTGGCGGGAGGGGGTGGAGGCGCGGGAGCGCTCGGAGGGGCGGGAGGAGGACCAGCCGCGGCGCGGGCCGCCCTGGCCGCGGGAGCCGGAGCGCTCGCGGCCCTGCGCGTCGCGGGGTAGGTCACGACGGTCGTCCCGCCGACCGCCCCGGTCATCGCGCCGGTCGCCGCGATCGTCCCGTCGACCGCCGCGGTCGTCCCGTCGGTCGTCCCGGCCTCGGCGGTCGTCGCGGCCTCCGCGGTCGTCCCGGCCTCGCCGGCTGTCGTCGTGGCGGCGCCCGCCGCGTCGGTCCTCGCTCATGCGCGTGCTCCGTCCTGCTGGTCGTCCTCGAAGCGGGCGTCGCGGCCGAGCCCCGCCCCGCGTGCCCAGTCCGCCGCGCGCATCGGGCGCTTCCCCGCCGGGGCGAGGGTCGCGATGGCGAGCGGGTCGGTGCCGGTGCCCACGAGCACCTGTCGCTTGGTGGCCGCGAGCGCGCCGGGGGCCGACGGGGCGCTCGCGCGCGAGGCCTCCTCGACGGCCTCGAGGCCGAGGATCTTGGTGCGGGCGCCGTCCAGGAGCGTCCACGCGCCGGGCTGCGGGCTCATGCCGCGGATGTGCGCGGAGATGTCGTCCGCCGGGCGGGTCCAGTCGATCCGGGCCTCGGCGGTGGTGAGCTTCGCGGCGTGGGTCGCGGCCGCGTGGTCCTGCGGGGTGAGGGTCGCGGTGCCGTCCTCGAGCGCGTCGAGGGCCGCGAGCAGCAGCGCGGCGCCGTCCTCGGCCATCCTCTCGAGCAGCTCTCCGGAGGTCTCGAACTCGCCGATGGCGGTGGGGGCGGCGGCGATCACGTCGCCGGTGTCCAGGCCCTTCTCGAGGCGGAACACGCTCATTCCGGTCTCGCGGCGGCCGGCGAGCACGGCCCGCTGGGCGGGGGCGGCGCCCCGCAGCTCGGGCAGGAGGGAGAAGTGGAGGTTCACCCAGCCGTGGCGGGGGATCTCGAGCGCCGCGGGCGGCACGAGGTTGCCGTAGGCGACCACGGGCGCGGCGTCCGGGGCGAGATCGCGCAGCTGCTGCTGCACCTCCTCGTCCCGCAGCGTGGCGGGGGTGAGCACCGGCACCCCGGCCTCGAGGGCGAGGGACTTCACCGGGGACGGGGTGAGCCTGCGTCCGCGGCCGGAGGGGGCGTCGGCGCGGGTGAGCACGCCGACCACCTCGTGGCGGGAGTCGAGCAGGGTGCGCAGGGAGGGGAGGGCGGCCTCGGGGGTGCCGGCGAAGATCAGACGCATGATGGCCCGAGTCTACGGTCCCACCGGCGGCTCCTGCCGGGCCGTGCCTACAGTGGAGGCCATGAGGCGAGCGCGGTGCGAGGGATGAGCGGGGGCGACCCGATCCCGGGCCATGCGCTCGGCTCCGCCGCCTATCGACGGATGCAGCTGGCGCTGGTCTGCGCGGGCATCGCCTGCTTCGCCCAGCTGTACTCCCCGCAGGGGATCCTGCAGCTGATCTCCGCCGATCTCGGCATCGGGCCGGAGCAGGCGGCGCTGACGGTCTCCGCCGCGACCGCCGGGCTGGCGCTGGCGGTGATGCCGTGGTCCGTCGTCGGCGACCGCCTCGGCCGGCGTCCCGCCCTGATCCTCGCCGTGGTCGCGGCGACGGTGCTGGCCCTGGCGGCGGCCTGGTCGCCGAGCTTCCCGCTGCTGCTCGCGCTGCGCCTGCTGGAGGGGATGGCGCTCGGCGGGGTGCCGGCCCTGGCCATGGCATATCCCTCGGCCTCGAGGTCGGGGTCGACTCCCTCCCCCGGCTCCTCGCCCTTGCGGGCGGCGTCCTCGAGCCGCAGCCGGTTCACGAGCACCAGCACGGAGACGCCGATGGGCAGCATCATCACGGCGGTAGCGGTGTTCGAGACCCACATGGAGAGGAATCCGGTGGCGATCATGAAGCCGAGGATCAGCAGGGAGGGGCTGGTGCCGATGGCGCCGACGATCGCCAGCGCGATGCGCTTGTGGAGGTTCCAGCGCTGCATGGCCAGGGCGAGCGTGAACCCGCCCATGAACAGGAAGATGATGTTGTTGCCGTAGGAGGCGCCGACGTCGTCGAAGCCCACCTCGGGGTTCAGCACCGGGAAGACCACCAGCGGGACCAGCGCGGTCGCGGGGATCGGCAGCGCCTCGGTCATCCACCACACGGCCATCAGCACCGCGGTCGCGGCGGTCAGCGTCGCGGCATGGGGGACGTCCGCGGGCATGACGAGGTAGATCAGGAGCGCGGCGACCAGGCCGACGGCGAGGCCGAGGCGGCGCACCAGCAGCGTCCGGTGGGTCTCGGCCGGGGCGCGCTCACCCTCGGAGACGTCCGAGCGTCCCTCCTGCGCGGGGCGGTCCCCGGGATCGGCGGCGGGGTCCGGGGCGTGGTGGTCGGACGTCGGGGAGGCGTTCGAGGCCATGGTGGGGGTCCCTTCAGCGCTTCGTCGCGGCGGCAGGCGGTGGCCCAGAACACTAGCGGATCGTTCAGAACACGTCCGGCGGATCGAGACGGACGCGCAGGGAGCCGCGGTCCTTGCGGGCGCTGCGGGCCGCGACGCCGGAGCGCAGCGCGGCGGCGAGCTCGCGGGAGCGGCGCGGCTCGATCCGCAGCACCGCACGAGCGCGTCCGGCCTGGTCGGGGCCCTCGAGGTCCACGGGGCCGAGCACCTCGGTCCCGTCCGGCAGCTCGGTCGTCTCGAGGAAGCCGCGGCAGGCCTCCCGCTCCCCCACCACCTCGGCGACACGCCGGAACGGGGGCAGGTCCAGCTCGCGCCGGTCCTCCAGCACCCGGTCCAGGAACAGCGCGGAGCGGTGGGCGACGAGGTCGCGGATGGCGGGGAGGGTCGAGGTGCCGACGACGAGCACCTCGCCGCCCTCCTCCGCGGTGCGGACCAGGGAGATGGCGCCGCGCCAGCGGCGGACGGCCTCGACGTCGGCGTCGAAGGCGGCGCGGCCCAGCATCGCGTCGGCGTCGAGCAGCAGGCAGGCGCTGTACCGGCCGGGCGGGGCGGGCTCGGCGCCGGGGGTCGCCACGACGATCCCGTGCTCGGGCACGGCCTCGTCCTCGAGCGGGCCGTGGGCGCCGCCGGCGACCTTCAGCGGTGCGTCGGGGAAGGCGCGGTGGAGCTCCTCGGCGGTGCGGGTGGAGCCGATGACCATGGCGCGCACGTGGGTGCGGTCGCACTCGGGGCAGCGGTAGCCGTCCTCCCGTCGGCCGCAGACGGTGCAGTGCAGGGGCCCGTTCCGGCCGCGCTGCGACAGGGGCGCCGCGCACTCGGGGCAGCGGGCGCGGGTGCCGCAGAAGGTGCAGGCGATCGCGGGGGCGTAGCCGGTGCGCGGCACCTGGACGAGCACGGGGCCCGTCGCGAGGCCCCTGCGCAGCACGCGCATCGCCTCCTGCGGGAGGCGGGAGCGGCCGGAGGGGCCCTCGCGGTCGCGGAGGTACTGGTCCATGGCCACGATGCGGGGGCGGACCGCGGTGACGGGGGCGGGCACGGGATCGAGGCGGGCGAGATAGCCGGCATCGGTGAGGGCGCGCATCGTCACCGACTCGCTCGCGGCGAGGAAGAGGAGGGCGCAGCGCTCCTCGGCGGAGCGGCACTGGAGCACGGTGCGGGTGTGCGGGTAGGGGGCGCGGGGCTCTTCGAGCAGGTCGTCGGCCTCGTCCCAGCAGATCACGAGGGCGAGGTCCTGCACGGGGGCGAAGGCGGCGGAGCGGCTGCCGAGCACGACACGGGTCGCGCCGCGCAGGATCCGGCGGAAGGTGCGATAGCGCTTCTCGGGTCCCTCGGTGCCGGCGAGGACCTCGTGGGCGATGCCCCGCTCCGTCAGGACGCGGGAGAGCCGGGCGACGTCGCGCTGGTCGGGGGCGATGACGAGGGCGCCGCGGTCGGGCCCGAGTGCGGCGATCGACTCGGCCGCGATCGCCGTCCACGGGTCCACGGGGTCCAGCACGAGGGAGGCGCGGGGCACGGGGCCCTCCGCGCTCCCGGCACGGGAGAGCAGGGCCGCCAGGCCCGGGTAGCGGTCGCCGTGGCGCGGTGCGGCGAGGGTATCGGGAGGCGCCGCGGCCCGGTCGTCGCCGTCCGACGCCGCCGGCTCCTCCGCCGACGCGGCCTCATCGGCCGGCGCGACCCCTGCGGTCGCCGCAGTCTCCTCGGAGGTCGCGGTGACCTCGTCCTCGGCAGGTGCTGGTGCGTCTGCGACCGCCTCCTTCTCCGCCGCGGCGCGGTCGGCCTTCTCTGCGCGGGCGTGACGGGGCGGGAGGGCGAGGCGCAGCACGTCGCCGACGGTGCCGGCGCTGCGCTCGGCGACGTCCTCGCACACCCGCATCATCGCGGGAGGGACGACGACGTCGTCGGAGACCAAACGGTGCAGCGGGGCGAGGGCCCGGTCGGTGGTGGGCTCGGCGCGGCGCTCGAGCACGATCCCCTCGGTGTCCTTGCCGGAGAAGCGCACCCGAACCCGCATGCCCGGACCGGCCGCGGCGGTGTCGGGGGTGACCGCGTACTCGAAGGGACGGTCCAGGTGGGGCAGCACGCCGACGAGGCGCACGCTCGCGACCGGCAGCTCGCTCACGACCTCGAAGCCGGCGGTGGTGCGCAGGCCGGGACCCCGGACCGCATCGGGGCGGTCCGGGGAGGCGGTGGCGTTCTCCGCGACGGCGGGGACGGAAGCGGCGGGGGCCGCGAAGAGGGGTGCCTGGCCGTCGGCCGGTCCCTCCTCGCGCTCCCCCGCCGCGCCGTGGGCGGTGCTGGTCAGCGCTTGTGCACCGCCACCAGGTCGCACACGAAGATCAGGGTCTCACCGGGGGCGATGACCGGCGGGGCGCCGCGATCGCCGTAGGCGAGGTGGGCGGGGATCTCGAGGCGGCGGCGGCCGCCGACCTTCATGCCCTGCACGCCCTGGTCCCAGCCGGTGATGACCTGGCCGACGCCGAGCTGGAAGCGCAGCGGCTCGCCGCGGTCCCAGGAGGCGTCGAACTGCTCGCCGGTGGAGTGGGAGACGCCGACGTAGTGGACGTCCACGACGTCGCCGCGGCCGGCCTCCTCGCCCTCGCCGAGGATCTCGTCGGTGCTGACGAGCTCGGTGGGTGCGGGGCCCTCGGGGGCGTCGATCTCGAGCTTGGTGCGATCGCTCATGCGATGTTCCTCCTGTGGTGGATGAGAGGGTGCAGGGGTCAGTCTGCCGTGTGGGCGGCGTCGAGGACGTCGACGACGAAGATCAGGGTCTCGCCCGTCAGGGGGCTGTCCTCGGTGGGCTCTCCCTCCCCGTAGGCCTCGGCGGGCGGGATCACGAGCATCACCTGGGAGCCGACCTTCAGGTCCAGCAGGTTCTCGTCCCAGCCCTGGATCACCTGGCCGCCGCCCTGGACGAAGGAGAAGGGCGCATTGCGCTCCCAGGAGGAGTCGAAGGCGGAGCCGTCGGACCACTTCCAGCCGGAGTACTGCATGGTGAGGTAGTCGCCGGCGCGGGTGGTGTCGCCGGCGCCCTGGATCAGCAGCTCGCGGACGGTCTTCGCGGGCGGCTCGCCCTCGCCGGGGCCGGCGATCGACGGCACGCCGTTCCCGTCGAGGGACACCTCGGGATAGGTGCCGGAGGGCGAGCCGGCCGTGCCCTCCGCGCGCAGCGGGGAGACGACCCGGTCCACGTCCGCGACCTGGAGCAGGGAGCGGGCCTGGCCGCTCGAGTCCTGCTGCCATCCGGCCATCACGAAGCGGGAGCCGACCGTGGTGGTGGTGAGCACGTCGAAGGCGGCCTGTCCGATCGTGTCGACCGTGACCTGCACGCCGCCCGCCGGAGCGCCCTGCCACCAGGACTGCAGCACCTCGCCGGAGCTCGCGTCGACGTAGAGGTCGCGCCAGATCACGGTGTCGCCGTCGGCGATGGTCGCGCCGTCGCCGGGGACCACGACCTGGGCCTTCGCCTCGGAGATCTCGAGCGGAGCGGTGAACTCGACGGTCGGCTCGGCGCCGAGGTCCTCGCTGACGGTCACGCCGGACAGGGCGTCGCCCCCACCGTCCGAGGCGCCGCCCGCGTCGGAGGCGTCGGAGCTGCTCCCGTCGTCGGTGCAGGCGGCGAGGCCGATGGCGGCGGTCGCGGCGAGGGCGGTGGTCAGCAGCGTGCGGCGGCGGATCAATGGAGGACCTTTCGGATCGGCAGCCCGTGAGCGGGCACCGCACCAGGGTACGGGGCGCTCGGTGGGCGGAGCCTGGGGCCGGGAGTGGCTGTCGTCTCAGGCGGCATGCGCCCGACGGCGGTGCTCAGGCGAGCGGCGGCTCGGCGGCGGGAGCGCCCTGCTCCCGGATCTCCGCCAGCAGGGCGTCGACGGCGGGCAGCTCGGTCGCGAAGGGGTCCATGACCTGCACCGGCATCGCGCCGCGGCGGGTCAGCCGCAGCGTGGTCCAGTCCACGACGTGGTCCACGCCGTGCTCCTGGGCGGCGGTGACCACCTGGCCGCGCAGGTGGGCGCGGGTGGTGGTCGGGGCGATGGTGCGGGCCCGCTCGATCCGCTCCTCGGGCAGGATCGCGGGGGCGAGGCCCCGTCGCTGCAGCGCGAAGAACACGCCGCGGGCGGGGTCGATGTCGTGATAGGCGAGGTCGAGCCGCTCGATCGCCGGGTCCTCGAGGTCGATGCCGCGACGCTCCCTCACCTGGGTGAACAGCCGCTCCTTGATCGCCCAGTCGAGGTTCTGCGCCGCCCAGGTCCGGTCCCCCGTGCGCACCGCGTCCAGGGCCTTCTGCCAGGTCTCGAGCACCTCGGTCTCCTCCCCTTCGGCGAGGTCGGCGACATGGTCGAGCCAGCGCTGCTGCACCTCGAGCGCGGTGGTCGTGCCGCCGCCGGCGGTGGGCAGCGGTGCGGCGCCGGTGAGGTCCCGGGCCACGGAGCGGATCGCGGCGATGTCGTCGGCCAGGCCCAGCTCGGGCAGGGCCCTGCCCGATTCGATGGCGCGCAGCACCAGGTCGGTGGTCGCGAAGCGCAGGTGGGTGGAGACCTCGCTCATGGTCGAGTCGCCGACGATGACGTGGAGTCGTCGGTAGAGGTTCGCGTCCCCGTGCGGCTCGTCGCGGGTGTTGATGATGGGGCGGGTGCGGGTGGTGGCGGAGGAGACCGCCTCCCACATGTGGTCGCTGCGTCGGGAGAAGACGAACTGCGCGCCCGCCCCCTCGCCCGCCTCGCCCGGGACGGCGGGGGCGATTCCCCCGGCGCCGGTGACGATCTGGCGGGTGACCAGGAAGGGCAGCAGGTAGCGGGGCAGGCGGGTGAACTCGCCGCGCCGGTCCACGAGGTAGTTCTCGTGGGAGCCGAAGGCGTTGCCGGCCGAGTCGACGTTGTTCTTGAGCAGGTGGATGCGGGCGTCCTGGCCGGCCTCGGCCAGGCGCGCATCGGCCTGGGCGGTGAGCTCGGCGAAGATCCGCTCCCCCGCCCGGTCCTGGGCCACCAGGTCCCACCAGTCGTCGCACTCGGCGGTCGCGTACTCCGGGTGGGAGCCGACGTCGAGATAGAGCCGCGCGGCGTTGCGGAGGAAGACGTTCGAGGAGCGGCCCATCGCGACGACCGGCCGGAACAGCTCCCTCGCCGCCTCCTCCGGCTCGAGGGCGCGGCTGCCGTCGGCGCGCACGCACACGAGCCCGAACTCGGTCTCCAGACCTCCCACTCGGCGCTTCATCGGGTCACTGGCCGCCCTTCTGCACGAAGGAGCGCACGAAGGTCTCGGCGTTGGACTCGAGGACGGAGTCGATCTCGTCGAGCAGGTCGTCGGTGCCCTGCACGGAGGCGAATGTCTGGCCTCCGGTCAGCGTCTCGTCGTCGGGCGCGTTCTCGTCGGGCCCGCCGCCGGGGGCGTTCAGGGACTGCTGGGACATGGCGTCCTCCTTCAGGGGTGCGGGTGGGTCAGGATGCGGTGACGGCCCGGCGCAGCGCGTCGAGCACGTCGTCGAGGTCGGAGTCGGGGTCGATGCCGTGGCGGGCGCACCACTCGGCGCTGCCCAGGCGCGGGTCCGCCAGGCGCAGCCGGTGGCCGCCCGTGGGGCCCGCGACGGTGATCGCGTCCCAGCCGGCGGAGGGGACGTGAGCGCCGTGGGCGGAGATCAGCCCGCCGCGCAGGTGGGCGCGGGTGCTGGCCGGGGCGGTGGTGATCGCGGCCTCGACCTCGTCGGCGCCCACGAGGGTGGCGACGGCGCCGGCGGCGCGGAGCCTGTCGAACAGGCCCTTGCCGGGGCGGAGGTCCGAGTACTGCAGGTCGACCATGCCCAGCCGCGGATCGGACCAGTCCAGGCCGTGCCGGGCGCGGTAGCGCTCGAGCAGGGAGAGCTTGGCGACCCATTCGACGCGGGAGGCGGCGCGCATCGGGTCCTCCGCGAGGAGGTCGAGGATCTCGCCCCAGGCACGGAGCACCTGCGCGGTCTCCTCGTCGGCCGCATCGGCCGCGGTGGAGAGCGCCTCGAGATGGGCGCGCTGGATCTCGAGGGCGGTGAGCTCGCGGCCGTCCGCGAGCGCGACCGTCGCCCGCAGGCTCGGGTCGTGGCTGATCGTGCGCACGGCGGCCACCGGGTCGGCCAGCGCCAGGTCCGGCAGGATCCGCCGCCCGGCGCGGTGCTCCGCCTCGAGCGCGGCGAGGACGAGCGAGGTGGTGCCGAGCTTGAGGAAGGTGGACTCCTCGAGCAGGTTGGCGTCCCCGATGATCACGTGGAGGCGGCGGAAGCGGCCCGGGTCCGAATGCGGCTCGTCGCGGGTGTTGACGATCGGGCGGTTCAGGGTGGTCTCGAGCCCGACCTCCGCCTCCATGAAGTCCGCGCGGGAGGAGAGCTGGAAGCCGGGCTCCTGACCGCGGGTGCCGAGGCCGACGCGGCCCGCACCGACCAGCACCTGTCGGGTGGCGAAGAAGGGCAGCAGCGCCTCGACGATCCGCTCGAAGGGCACGTCCCGGTCCACGAGGTAGTTCTCGTGGGTGCCGTAGGAGGCGCCCTTGCCGTCGGTGTTGTTCTTGTACAGGGCGACCTCGGGGATCCCCTCGGCGCCGGCGAGGATGCCCATCGCCCGGCGGGCGATCTCCTCCCCTGCCCGGTCCACGACGACGGCCTCGCGGGCGCGCAGGACCTCCGGGGCGGAGTACTCGGGATGGGCGTGGTCGACGTACCAGCGGGCGCCGTTTCGCAGCACCGCGTTGCCGATCGAGCGCTGCGAGGCCCAGGCGAGGACCTCGGCGTCATCGCCCTCGGGCGCGACCTCCGGGCCGGTCACGGGCGCGTCGAGCTCGACGCTCGGCACATGGGCGTCGCGCACCTCGTCCGTGAGCTGGGTGGGATGGGCGGCGGCGCGCTGCATCTCGAAGCCGCGCGCGTCCCGCAGCGGGGTCTCGTCGCCGTAGTCCCAGCGCACGCGCCGGCCGCGCTCCCCCTCGGCGGGGTCGAGCAGGGCGTAGGCGCCGACGACGAGATGGGACAGCAGGATCGAGCTGCCGGCCCCGGCGCGGGCGCGGTCCTCGACGTCGGCGTGCAGCACGCCGAACTCGGTCTCGATGCCCATCACCCGCTCGGTGGTGAGGGCAGATCGGTGCTGCTCGGTCACGCGGAGACCTCCTCGGCGGTGGCGGCGGCGTCCTCGGGCCGGCTGCGGTCCTGCAGCGGGACCACGGCCTCGACCCGGCGGCGGGAGCGGCCGGGCAGTCCGGTCACCCGCGCCCAGTCCTCGGCGTGGGCGGCCGAGGGCATGTCCTCGTTCTCCGCGAACTCGACCCGGATCGCCTCGGTCAGGTGCTCGGAGCCGACGCCGACCTCGCCCGTGGCGATCTGGTCCTTCACGGCGAGCTTCTTCGCCCGGTCCACGATGTTGCGCAGCGTCGCCCCGGAGACGAAGTCGCGGAAGTGGAGGGTGTCGTGGCCGCCGTCGGCGTACTCCACGCGCACGTAGGCGGTGGCGGGGCCGTCGGCGTAGATCTCGCGCACGGCGAGGTCCAGCAGCGACTCGCGGTCCTCCCGCACGGGCACGTCGTCGCCGAGGTACAGGCCGAGGATCTCCCGTCCGGCGCGGGCGTTCGGGCGGCGCACCCGGATCTTCACGTCCAGGCGGCCGGGCCGCAGGATCGCCGGGTCGATCATGTCCTCGCGGTTCGAGGCGCCGATGACGATCACGTTGTCCAGGCCCTCGACGCCGTCGATCTCGGCGAGCAGCTGGGGCACGATCGTGGTCTCGACGTCGCTGGACATGCCGGTGCCGCGGGTGCGGAACAGCGCCTCCATCTCGTCGAAGAAGATCACCACGGGGTGGTCGGCGGCGGCCTTCTCCCGCGCCCGCTCGAACACCAGGCGGATCGACCGCTCGGTCTCGCCGACGTACTTGTTCAGCAGCTCGGGGCCCTTGACGTTGAGGAAGGCGGAGTTCGCCAGCGCGTCCTCCACGCTCACCCCTCGCACCTCGGCGCTGCGCAGCACGAGCTCGTGCGCGACGGCCTTCGCGATCATGGTCTTGCCGCAGCCGGGCGGGCCGTAGAGCAGCACGCCCTGCGGGGGCCGCAGCCCGTAGGTGCGGTAGAGGTCCTGCTGCAGGAAGGGCAGCTCGACCGCGTCGCGGATCGCCTCGATCTGCTCGCCGAGCCCGCCGATCTCGCCGAAGGACACCTCCGGCACCTGCTCGAGCACGAGGTCGGTGATCTCGGCGCGGTCGATCCGCTCGAGCACGAGCTGGCTGCGCAGGTCCACGAGCACGTGGTCGCCGGGGTGGAGGGTCTCCTCGGTCAGCGCGCCGGCCCGGCGCAGCACGCGGGTGTCGTCGGGCGCAACCGCGACGAGGATGCGCGAGTCGGCGAGGGCCTCGACGACGGGCACGACGTTGCCGGAGTCGCCCTGCGGCACCGCCTCGACCGCGGCGAGGGCCTCGTTCAGGCGCAGCTCGGTGCCGGGGGTGAGGGCGTCGAGGTCGAGGCTCGCGGCGGTCGCGACGCGCAGTCGTCGGCCGTTGTGGAGCACGTCGACGGTGGTGCCCTCGCAGCGGCGCAGGAAGGTGGCGTAGGAGTTCGGCGGGTCCCCCACCCGCTCGAGGTCGTTCTTGAGCTCGACGATCTGGGCGCGGGCGGAGCGCAGCCCGCTGACCAGTCGCTCGTTGTGGGCGGCGAGCTTCTCGAGCTCGGCGGTCATCTCCGCGTAGGTCTTCATCGTCGTCTCCTCCCCGTGGGGCGGGTTCCTCGGTGGTCTGTGATGGTGCGGCTCAGCGGTCCCGGCCCTGGCGGATGTCGCGCAGGGCGCGCTTGAGCTTGCGGGGTGCGACGCCGCGCTCGCCGACGTCCTGGGCGGTCCACTCGCCCGAGCCGCCGCCGAAGCCCGCGTTCTCGGGGTGGTTCAGCTCCTCCTCGTCGCGGGAGCCGGGCGCGGGCCGGGTCGCGCGGCGCAGCGCCTCGGTGCCGTGGGCGGTGCGGCGGGCGGTGAGCAGGAAGCCGGTGTGCGCGTTCATGCGGTGCTCGGGGCGCACGGCGAGGCCCTCGAGGTGCCACGGACGCACGAAGGACTCCCAGGCGTGCGGCTCGGTGAACTCGCCGTGGTCGCGCAGCGCCTCCGCGGTGCGGGAGAGCTGGGTGACGGTGGCGACGTAGGCGAGGAACACGCCGCCGGAGACGAGCACGTCCGCCGCGGCCTCCACGCACTCCCAGGGGGCGAGCATGTCCAGGACCACCCGGTCCACCGCGGCGGTGCCGAGGGTGGGGGCGACGTCCTGGAAGTCGCCGACGGTGAGATCCCAGCGCGGGTGCAGCGCCTCCTCCTCGAGCCCGAAGAAGGTGCCGACGTTCTCGCGGGCGACCTCGGCGAAGTCCTCACGACGCTCGATGGAGTGGACGGAGCCCTCGGGGCCGACGGCGCGCAGCAGCGCCGTGGTCAGCCCTCCCGAGCCGACGCCGGCCTCGAGCACGCGCGCCCCGGGGAAGATGTCGCCCCACATGAGGATCTGCGCGGAGTCCTTGGGGTAGATGATCGCGGCGCCGCGCGGCATGGCGAGCATGTAGTCGGCGTACAGGGGCCGCAGCGCCTGGTAGCGGATGCCGTGGCTGTTCTCGACGACGGTGCCGTCCTCCGCGCCGATCAGCTGGTCGTGGTGGAGCACGCCGCGGTGGGAGTGGAACTGCCCGCCCGGCTTCAGGGTGATGGTGTGCAGGCGGTTCTTGGAGTCCGCGAGCTGGACCTTGTCGCCGAGGGCGAAGGGTCCGGTGCGGTCGAGGCCGCGACGGGGCGCGCGGGGCGCGGGGCCCGACGCCGTGTCGTCGGCGGCGGGCGGCGGCTGAGAAGTCATGCTCTCCAGCATAGGGCCGGACCAGCGCGGTGACCGGGCCTGTTCACCGTCCGCGCAGGAGCGAGTTCACGTCGGCGCTGAGGATCACGCCCCGGGGCCGCCCGTCGGGGTCGACCACGAGGTAGACCGGCGCGGGGCGCGCGAGCATCGCGGAGACCAGCTCCTCGCCGCCGAGGCCCGTGCGCAGCGCGACCACGTCCCCGACGGGCTCGGCGACGGCGGAGGCGGGGACCTGCTCGCGGTGCTCGGGCGGGACCGCGGCGACGGCCTCGGGCTGGAGACGCAGCGCCCGGCCGACGGTGCCGGGGCGCGGGGACGCGGGATCCAGCAGCAGCACCTGCTCCGCCCCCGGCCCGTCGGGCAGGCCGGCGAGCGGGGTGTGCGGGGCGAGCAGGCGCACCGGGCGGGCGAGCGCGGCGGCGTCGAGCGCCCCCACCCGCTCCTGGACGCGCGCCTCCTCCAGGGCGCGGCTCGCCCCCTGCCAGAGCAGGCCCGCGATGAGCAGCGCCCAGACCAGGGTGAGCAGGGAGAACCCGCCCGCCCCGCCGAGGCGCACGATCCGCGACAGCGGCAGCACCACCACGCCGACGGCGATGGCCCGTCCGATCCAGGCGGTGATCCGGGTGCCGAGGACCGGACGGCGCAGGACCGCGCCGAGCAGGGACTCCAGCGCCCGCCCGCCGTCCATCGGCAGGCCGGGGAGCAGGTTGAACAGGGCGAGGACCACGTTCAGCCAGGTCGCGAAGGAGGCGGCGACCGAGAGCACCGTGCCCTGTGCCGCGATCGCGGCCAGGGCGCCGGTCGCCGCGGCGAGCAGGCCGTTGCTCGCGGGACCGGCGAGGGAGACCAGCACGGACCCGATCGCGGGCATCCGCTCGGCCCGGTACTGCGTGTGCCCGCCCCACAGGGTCAGCGCGATGTGGTCGACCCTCGCCCCGAAGGCGCGGGCGACGAGCGCATGGGCGAGCTCGTGGACCAGCACGGAGAGGATGAGGAACAGACCCAGGCCGAGGGCGACGAGCGCGCTCCGCCCGACGGAGAGGCCCGGGCCCTGCAGGGAGGGGAACATCAGCACGGCCACGAGCAGCACCGTGACGAGGGTGGCCGGGCTGACCTGGAGCGGCGGCAGCGCGCCGATCCTCAGCATCGTCCGTGGCATGGGGCCTCCTCGATCGCGGGGCGACTCCCCGGGCAGGGCGAGGATAGTCCCTGCTCCTGCGTCCCGGCTCGGGACGGGCCGGCCCCGGCACGAGAGGCCGACGAGCCTATGATGGAGTGATGAGTCGAATCGCCATCACGGCCTTCAGCGGGTGGAACGACGCCGGCGAGGCGGCCACCGGGGTGATCGAGCATCTCCTCGAGGTGTGGCCCTCGCGGCCCGTCGGCGCGGTCGACGCCGAGGAGTTCATCGACTTCCAGGTCAACCGCCCCGAGATCCGCACCACCGAGGAGGGGCTGCGGGTCGTGGACTGGCCCGACACCCGCCTGCACCTGATCACCCCGCCGCGGGGGCCGGAGATCGTCGCGGTGCTCGGACCGGAGCCGTCGCTGCGCTGGAAGAGGTTCTGCGACGAGGTGCTCGAGCAGCTGCAGGCGCTCGACGTCTCCTCGGTGGTGTCCCTCGGCGCGCTGCTCGCCGACTCCCCGCACAGCCGTCCCCTGCCGGTCTCCTCGCGGGTCGAGCCGGTGCCCGCGCAGCGGGTCGAGGACTCCGAGCAGTACTCGGGGCCCATCGGGGTGCCGACGATCCTCGCCCGCCGCACCGCGAGCGCGGGGCTGAGGACGACGAGCATCTGGGTGCAGGTCCCCCACTACGTCTCCCAGAACTCCTCCCCGAAGGCGGTGCTGGGACTCGTGCGCGAGGTGCAGGAGCTGATCAGCGCGCCGATCCCGCTCGGCGAGCTGGTGGAGGACGCCGAGGCGTGGGAGCGCGGGGTGGACGAGCTGGCCCGCACCGACGAGGACGTCGCCGAGTACGTGCGGCGCCTCGAGCAGGCGCAGGACGCGGCCGAGCTGCCCGAGGCGAGCGGTGACGCGATCGCGAAGGAGTTCGAGCAGTTCCTGCGGCGCCGCCGCGAGACTGACTGAGCCTCCCGCCCCGCCGGCTCAGCCGGCCAGCGTGATCCCGAACAGGGCGTCGACCGCGGCGGCCACATCGCCCGGGGCGTCCGCGGGCAGCTCGCGGCCCGCGGTCCCCGGGAGCTCGTCGCCCGCGGCCCAGGCATCGAGCGCAGTGAGCGCCGCGGGGGTGTCGAGGTCGTCGCGCAGCGCGGCGCGGAGCGCCTCGACGACGTCGGGGCCCAGTTCGCGGCGGTGGGCGGCGGCGCGATAGGCCTCCAGGCGCTGCTGCGCGACCTCGAGCTCCGCGTCAGACCACTCCCAGTCGCTGCGGTAATGGTGCGCCATGAGCACCAGGCGGATCGCCATCGGGTCGACGCCGTCGCGGACGAGACGGTGGACGAAGACGAGGTTGCCGAGCGACTTGCTCATCTTCTCGCCCTCGTGGGCGACCATCCCGGCATGCGCGTAGGAGGTCGCGAAGGGACGGCCGAGGCCGACCGCATGGGCGGCGCTCAGGTCGTGATGGGGGAAGACGAGGTCGCTGCCGCCGGCCTGGATGTCGAAGGGCAGGCCAAGGCCCTCCTCGGCGATGGAGACGCACTCCACGTGCCAGCCGGGGCGGCCCCGGCCGAGGGCGCCGCCGTCCCAGGCCGGCTCCCCCTCGCGCTCGGCGCGCCACAGCAGCGGGTCGAAGCGGCCCCGCTTGCCCTCGCGGTCGGGGTCCCCGCCCCGGTCGGCGAAGACCTCGAGCATCTGCTCCTCGGTCCAGCCGGAGACGTCTCCGAGGGCTCCGTCGAGGGAGAGGTCGTGGTACCAGTCGTCGCCCTCGGCATCGGGGGTCGGCACCTGGTAGGCGCGGCCCCGCTCGCGCAGGGTGTCGACAGTGGCGATGATCTCGTCCATCGCCTCGCTCACGGAGCGGTAGGTCTCCGGTGCGATGATGCGCAGCGCCGTCATGTCCTCGCTGAACAGCGCGACCTGGGACTCGGCGAGCTCGCGCCAGTCGACCCCGTCGCGGTCGGCGCGCTCCAGCAGCGGGTCGTCGACGTCGGTGATGTTCTGGGCGGTGGTGACCCGGAGTCCGGAGTCCACGAGCGCACGGCGCATGAGGTCGGCCGCGTGATAGGTCGCCGCATGGCCCAGGTGGGTCGAGTCGTACGGGGTGATCCCGCAGACGTAGAGGCGGGCGTGTCCCGGCACGAGCGGCGTCACGGGGGCGATGCGCCCGGTGCGGGGGTCGAACAGCCGCAGCGGCGTCGTGGAGGCGGGCAGCGGGGTCAGCTCAGGGGTGGTCCAGGATTGCACCACTCGATCATACGGTCGACGCCCTCGAGGTGGGATCAGGCGCCGCCCAGCGGGTCGATCACGCCGAACCAGAGCAGACCCAGCAGGGCCACGCCTGCGACGATGCGGTAGATCACGAAGATCAGGTAGGAGCGGTTCTCGATCAGCCGCATGAACCACACGATCACCGCGTAGCCGACGCCGAAGGCGACGAGGGTCGAGATCACGATCGCGGCCAGCGAGGGCTCCCCCGCGGCGGCCGCGGCGGCGCGCCCGTCGGCCGTGAAGAGCACCGGGACCTCCTTGGCGGCCTTGTAGAGGCCGGAGGCGAACACGGCGGGGACCGCGAGCAGGAAGGCGTAGCGGGCGGCGGCCTTGCGGGAGTAGCCCATGAGAAGCCCGGCGGTGATCGTGCCGCCGGAGCGGGAGACGCCGGGGATCAGCGCGAGGGCCTGGGCGAGGCCGAAGAGGATGCCGTCGCGCACCGTGAGCTGATCGAGCTCCTTGCGGTGCGGGGCGATCCTGTCGGCCAGCCCGAGCAGCAGGCCGAAGAGGATCAGCATCGTGGCGGTGATGTACAGGTTCCGCAGGCTGTGGTCGATCTGGTCCTCGAAGAGGAGCCCGAGCACGCCGATCGGGATCGAGCCGAGGATCACCAGCCAGCCCATCCGCACGTCGGGATCCGAGTGCGGGACCTTCCCGGCCAGGGCCTTGAACCACTTGCCGATGATCCGGGTGATGTCGTTCCAGAAGTAGATCAGCACCGCGGTCTCGGTGCCGAGCTGGATGATCGCGGTGAACGCGGCGCCGGGGTCCTCCCCCGGGTTCATGAGCTCCCCGACCACGCGCACGTGGGCGCTGGAGGAGACGGGGAGGAATTCGGTCAGCGCCTGGACCAGGCCCAGGATCACCGCCTCGATGAAGGACATGGACTCTCCTCGATGGACTCGCGCTCGGGGTCGCCGCGGACGGCGTCGTGGTCGCGGCAGCGCCGCGATCGACCCCGCACAGCGTACGCGGCGCTGATGAGGTGAAGACTGCATGGAGGTCCGGCGGACGAGGTCGGACCGTCCGCCGGACGGGGCGCCCGGCTCGGCCGGAGCCTCAGCCGAGCGCGACCTCAGCGGTCCTCGTCGTCGTCCTCGTAGTCCTCGTCGTCCTCATCGTCGTAGTCGTCGTCGTCGTCCTCGAAGTCGTCGAGATCGTCGAAGTCGTCGTCCTCATCGTCCTCGTCGTCATCGTCCCCGTCGAAGACGATCAGCGGGGTGGCGATGTCGTACGCGTCGAAGAGGGCGTCGTCGTAGGTGTCGAAGGCCGTGGAGAGCTGCTCGGTGGCGGCGTCCAGGGCCGGGTCGTCGTCACCGCGGGAGGCGGCGGCCGCCTCGTAGTGACGCTCGAGGGCGGCGATCAGCGCAGCGAGAGCGGAGCGAGGATCCGTGTTCATGGTTGGACCGTACATCGTCCGAGGGCACAATGGACAGGGGAGAACGGCGGGCCGTCCCCGGGATCCCGGGCCGGGATGCGCAGGCGGCCCCCCGTACCGCAGCGACCGTGCCGCATCTCACGCCGCGACGGCCCCGTCGCAGGTCATCGCGCTCAGGAGGAACTGTTGATCCGACCCCGCACCCCGCTCACCGCAGAGGTCCAGCACGTGAGCGATCCCCGTGGCCGTCGCGACCTGCCCGTGGAGCGCGGGCGCCGCCTCGAGGACTACGAGTACCAGATCATCACCGTCCCCCGCGGCAGCTCGATCGGCCAGGTCCGCGCCGAGCTCGCCGAACAGGCGGAGTACGGGCGCTGGGAGCATGCGCGCACCCGCCTGTACATGGGCGGCGGGAAGAAGGTCTGGATGCGGCGGCGGATCATCCGGGTGCAGTCCACGCTGTAGAGCAGCCTCCGGGCGGCGTCCGCCCGTCGTCCACATCGCTCGCGCCGGCCGGGCGCGGACAGTGCGGATCTGGTGGGATGGGCCCGTGCCCGTCTCCTCCCCGCTCCTGCTCGCCGTGCTGCTGGTGGTCTACCTGCCGCCGGCGGCGGTGCTCGCCTGGCACGACGGCACCTCGCACCGTCTCCCGAACCGCTGGGTAGCCGGGCTCACTGGCGGGGTCGGCCTCGCCCTCGGCGTGCTCGCCCTGCTGGTCCCCTCGCTGCGTCCCGCCCTGTCCTCGGCGGTGATCCTCGCCCTGGTGCTCGGGGCCGGGGCGATCCTCCTGGGGCTCCTCGCCCCGTCGCTGCTGGGGATGGGGGATGCGAAGACGGTGCCGGTGGTGGTGCTGATGTCGGCGGCGCTCGGCGGGGAGGTGCTCCTGGCGGGGCTGCTGGCAGGGATGCTCCTGGCGGGGGTGCTGGGCGGCGTGGTCCTGCTCGCGACCCGGCGTGCGGGGGCGCGCTTCGCCGTCGGTCCGGTGCTGCTGGCCGTCCCGTTCCTGGGACTGCTGGGCGCTCCCCTGGTCGCCGCGGCGCTCGGCACCGCCTGAGCGGCAGCACCTGGACGGCAGCGCTCGGACGGCACCGCCTGGGCGGTGGCGGGCGGGCCCCGCTCAGCGGCCGCGCCGGCGCTGCCGGGCGACCTCGTAGAGGGCGAGGGACCCGGCCACGGAGGCGTTCAGAGACGAGGCGCTGCCGCTCATCGGGATCTCCGCGATCGCGTCGCAGGCCTCCCGCCACCCGGCGCTCATCCCCACGGTCTCGTTGCCGACGACCAGCAGCGTCGGACCGGTCAGGTCGACGTCCGCGACCTCGTGGCCGCCTGCCTCGTCCAGCCCCAGCACCGTCCACGGCTCGCCCCCGGCGCGTCGGCCCTCGACCCACTCGAGCACCTCGCGGTGCGAGGGGGCGCGCAGGACGGGCACGGCGAAGACCGAGCCGGTGCTCGCCCGGATCGCGGCGGGATCCCAGGGATCGGCAGCGTGGCCGGCGACCACGAGCCCCGCGCCGCCGAGCGCGTCGACGGAGCGGGCGAGGGAGCCGATGTTCCCCGGCCCCGTCGGCCGGTCGAAGACGACCACGGTCGAGCGCGGCCCGGCCTCGAGGCGGGAGAGGTCGTCCGCGGGCATCGCGGCGACGGCCAGCAGCTCGGGGGCCCCGTCCTCCTTCTCCCCCAGCTCGGCCATCAGCTCGGGGGCGAGGTGGACGACGGGCGCCGGCGAGGACTCGAGCAGCTCGCGGGCCCAGCGGGAGGGGTTCTCCCTCGAGTCGGTCAGCAGCGCGCGGATCTCGTGGCCGTGGTCGATCGCCTGGGTGATCGGACGGACGCCCTGGACGAGCATCTCCCCGGCGCGGCTGCGCTTGGTGCGGTTGGTCAGCAGGGACTGCCACTGCTGGAACTGCGCGTTGCGGCGCTCGATGCGGCGCGCGGTGCGCTGCGGGGCGCGGCGGGGGTCGCGAGGGCTCATGCCCCGGCCCCGTCGTAGCCGAGCTGGCGCCAGGCCTCGTAGACGGCGATCGAGACCGAGTTGGCGAGGTTCAGGGAGCGGCGGGCCGGGAGCATCGGGATCCGCACCCGGGAGGTGATGCGCGGGTGGGCCATGACCTCCTCGGGCAGCCCGGTCGGCTCGGTGCCGAAGAGCAGCACGTCCTCCCGCCGGTACTCGACCTGTCCGAAGGTGGTCTCCGTGTGCGCGGTGAAGGCGAAGACCCGCGCGTCCGGCACCGCGGCGAGAGCGGTCTCGAGGTCGGGGTGGATGCTCACCTGGGCGAGGTCGTGGTAGTCCAGTCCGGCTCGGCGCAGCTTCGCGTCCTCGAGGTCGAAGCCGAGCGGCTCGATGAGGTGGAGGCGGGCGCCGGTCACGGCCGCGAGACGGATCGCGTTGCCGGTGTTCCCGGCGATCGCCGGCTCATGGAGGAAGACGTGGACCATGAGGAGGATTCTCCCACGCACCGTGCCCGTCCCCTCACCAGTGCGCGGCCTGCCGGATCCCGGCGGCGCTCTGCTCCGGCGCGGGGACGCTGACCAGGTGCGCCGAGAGGGCGCCGAGGGCGCAGAGCAGGAAGGGGTAGACGCAGAGGTAGACGCGGAAGGCCTGGCCCGGATCGGTGCCGGGGCTGTCCCCGGAGTGGTACCCGAAGAAGGTGCCCAGGGACGCGAGGGCGAGGCCGCTCACCGCCCCGCTGAGGCGTCCGAGGGCACCGGTCGCCGAGAGGAACAGGCCCTCGCGGTGCAGACCGTGCACCGCCGCGTCCCGGTCCACGACGCGGGCGACGACGAGGTCGTTGGTGGCGAGCCGCCCGGCCCAGCCGATCCCCGGCACCGCTCCGGCCAGCAGCGCGGTGGGGAGATCGCGGGCGAGGTACAGCATGGCGAAGGAGCCGGTCAGGGCCCAGAAGGCGAGGCACCCGGTGCGCAGCGCACCGAGCCTGCGCACCGCCGCGACCCAGGCGAACAACGCTGCCGCGCAGGTCAGCAGCACCACGCCCTGGACGAGGAAGGCGGTCGCGACGGGCGGGTCGAGGGTGTGGCGGACGTACACCTGCACGCCGGAGAGCACGATCGCGACCGCGCTGCCGTAGCAGAGGCTGGGCAGCGCCACCTTCCACAGCAGCGGGGTGCGGAGGATCTGGGCGAGGTAGGGCAGCAGGCGCGGCCGCTTCTCCTGTCGGCGGGTCGGCTCCTCGTGCGCGCCGAGCGCCATCACCACGATCGAGGCCACGGCGATCACGGCGTGCAGCACCGCAGTGCGGGAGAAGCCGCCCTCCTCCTCCGAGCCGAGCAGCGAGGTGGTCAGGACCGGGGTGAGGGCGAGCGAGATGACCATCGCCGCCAGCTGGAACCCCTGCCGCAGCACGTTCGACAGCGTGCGGCGCGGCTCCTCGGGGAACAGCTCGGGCAGGACGGCGCCGTAGTTGGCGCTCAGCATCGAGTCGAAGAGCTCCGACAGGATCGCGAAGAGCGCCAACCAGGCCACCAGCCCCGGCCCGCCTCCTGCTCAGAGGATCAGGAACAGGGCTCCGGCCATGGCGAACCCGATCACGGACTCGAGGGTCTGCTGCACGGTCCAGGTGCGCAGCGTCGTGGCCACGTCCATGTTCAGCAGCCGGCCGACGAGCCAGAAGCCGGAGTCGTTCACGTGCGAGGCGAAGACGGAGCCCGCGGCGGTCGCGACGGTGATCGCGGCGATCTGTCCGGCCGAGTAGCCGGCCGCCTCCACCGCCGGCGCCATCAGGCCGGCGGCGGTGACGAGGGCGACGGTCGCCGAGCCCTGCGCGACGCGCATCACCACGGCGATGACGTAGGCGGCGAGGATCAGCGGCAGGCCCAGGCCGCCGAGCACTCCGGAGAGCGCGTCGCCGATGCCCGAGGAGCGCAGCACGCCGCCGAACATGCCGCCCGCGCCCGTGATCAGCACGACGGAGCAGATCGGGCCGAGCGAGGAGTCGACGATCTTCTCAAGCGCGGAGCCGTTCTCGCCGCGGCGGGAGCCGAGCACGAGGAGCGCGACGAGAACGGAGATCAGCAGTGCGACGGCGGAGGAGCCGAGCGTGGTGAGCACGCCGTACCAGACGGCGCTCTCGTCCACCGCGCCGGCGGCGCGCAGGAAGTCGAGGCCGGTGTTGAGGAAGATCAGCGCCATCGGCAGCAGCAGCACTGCGATGACGGTGCCGACCTTGGGCGGGTTCGCGACCGGCTCGTCGTCGCTGCCGCCGAAGATGCCGCCCATGGTCTCGAGGGTGAAGGGGAACTTCTTGGCGGTCACGCGGCCCCACAGCACACCGGTGAGGTAGAAGGTGGGGATCACGCAGACCAGGCCGATCAGGAGCACGATGCCGAGGCTCGCGCCGTACAGCTCCGACGCGGTGACGGGTCCGGGGTGCGGCGGGACGAAGACGTGCATGGCGGAGAAGGCGACGGCCGAGGGCATGGCGTAGAGCAGCACGGGGCCGCCGAGCCGTGCGGCGACCGCGAAGACGATCGGGAGCATGACCACGAGCCCCGCGTCGAAGAACATGGGGAAGCCCATGAGCAGGGAGGCGACGCCGAGGGCGAGCGGTGCCCGCTTCTCGCCGAACATGCGGATCATCGTCTCGGCCAGCACGGTCGCGCCGCCGGAGTGCTCGATGAGCTTGCCGAGCATCGCGCCGAGGCCCACGAGCAGGGCGACGCTGGCGAGGGTGCCGCCGAAGCCGCCCAGCATCACGTCCACGATCGAACCGGAGGGAATACCGGTCGCGAACGCCGTCAGCAGGCTGACCAGGACCAGCGTGAGGAAGGCGTGGAGCTTGAACCGGATGACGAGGACGAGGATCAGCGCGATGGCGCCGGCCGCGATCGCGAGCAGCGGCGCGGCCCCGAGCGTCTGGGACCAGCCTTCGATCTCCATAGGGATCTCCTTGGGGGGAGGGACGGAGGGACGCCGCACGGCGCGGGGTCCTGGGAACGCGGTCGGGCTGCGGGCCGGCGCCGACGCCGGCCGGGACAGCCGCCGACAGCTCATCCTGTCAGACAGTTCGCCTCCGCGCCCGCGACCGGTCGTCCCCCGGGACGCAGGGAACCGGACATGCGGAAGGCCCCGGCTCATCGAGTGAACCGGGGCCTTCCCTGTGGTGTCCGAGGGGGGACTTGAACCCCCACGCCCTAAAGCGGGCACTAGCACCTCAAGCTAGCGCGTCTACCAATTCCGCCACCCGGACAGGTGATCGTCGTGCTGACTTGAGAACAGTAGCACGGTCCGGACTTCGCTCCGCACCAGAAAGCGCCTCTGCCAGGGTGAACGTGAAGACAATCACGCCGTGGCGGCCACCCGGCCCCGATCCATCACGGCGTGCAGGACGGCCAGGACGAGCTCGATCCGCACCTCGAGACCGGCCGGCGCCGGGACCGGCAGGCGATCGGCGAGGTCCTGGAGCGCAGCGGCGGCGAGCACGACCATGGTCGGATCGGGGTCGAGGAGGTGCGACGCCTCCCAGCTCCCCATCTCCTCGAGGAGCGCGGCGAGCTGAGCGGCGGCGTCCTGCCGGCCGCGCGTGAGCAGATCGGCGCGGGCGCGGGCGGCAAGGGCGGTGCAACGGCGCAGCGCGGCCGTCGAGAGCTCAGCGGGAATCGATGTCGCGGTCACGGCGTCCGGGGAGGGGATCACCTGCCGTGCGGCCTCCACCCCCTCGGCGCTTTGCGCCGTCGTGCCGCCGTTCAGGCCGTCCGTCGCCAGCTCCATGCCGCCCGTCCCCTCCCGCTCGTCCCGGGGCCCGAACGGGCCCCTGCGACGCACGTCACTTTACTCCGTCTTTACCTGAGCGGGCAAGAGCGGCCCGGAGGGCGTTCAGCGCCCGGCGCTCCCCCGGCGCCGTGCGAGCTCGTCCCGGGCGGCGGCGAGCATCGTCGCGACCGGGGCGGCGGGGACGTGCAACATCGAGCGCACCTGCATGTCGGCCTGGTGGGCGAGCATCTCGAGGCCGTCGGCGACCTCTCCCCCGGCCCGCTGCACGACGGCGGCGACGGGGGCGGGCCACGGGTCGTAGAGCACGTCGAGCAGCACCCGCGGCGGCGTGATCCCGTCCTCGCCGCGGGCCTCCCAGGCGGCGGCGACGGCACCGGCGCCCTCGGCCGCGAGGGCGCTGACGACCGCATCGGCCCGGAGCACCTCGTGGTGCGAGGACCAGGGGATCTCGACCGCCTCGGCGCCGGCGTCCTCGGCCAAGCGGCGCAGCGGCACGAGCTTCTCGGCGCTGCGGGCGGTCAGCAGCACGGTGGTGGCGCCGAGGTCGAGCAGCGCCGCGAGCGCGCTGAGCGCGGTCGCCCCGGAGCCCACCACGCCGCCGGTGGCCACGGACCGGGCACCGTGGTCGCGCAGGGTCGCGGCGATCCCGTGCACATCGTGGTTCTCGGCCCGCCAGGTGCCGCCGGGGCGGCGCAGCAGGGTGTTGGCCACGCCGAGCCGCCGGGAGACCTCGTCGTGCTCGGCGGCGAGGGCGAAGGCCTCGGGCTTGCCGGGCATGGTGACCGAGAGGCCCTCGAGCTCGCGCCCGGGCCCGTCGGCGAGGAAAGCGGGCAGCCCCCCGGCCCCGACCTCGAAGCGCTCGTAGCGGGCGTCCTCCACACCGAGCGCTCGGTACGCGGCGGCATGCAGCACTGGGGAGAGCGAATGGGCGACGGGCGAGCCGATCACCGCGAAGCGGCGGATCGGTCCCTGCCGGTTCAGTCCTTCGAGGCCGCCCATTCCTGCCACTCCTTGACGTTCTTCTCGTGATCTGCCCAGGTGGACGCGAACTTGGTCTCGCCCGTGTCGGTGTTGACGGCGACGAAGTAGAGCCAGTCCCCCTCGGGCGGGTCCGCGGCCGCGTCGAGCGCCTGGGCGCCGGGCGCGGCGATCGGCCCGGGCGGCAGGCCGTTCTCGAGGTAGGTGTTGTAGGGGCTGTCGGTGGCGCGCTCCGCATCGGTGGTGCCGACGCTCGCGGACTTCCCCGTCACGTAGTGCACGGTCGAGTCGAACTGGAGCTTCATCGGCGAGCCCTTGGCCTCGCCGGTGCCCTCGAGGCGGTTGTGGATCGTGCGCACGACCTTCCCGTAGTCCTCCGGGTTGCGCACCTCCATCTCCGCGAGGGAGGCGTAGGTGAGGGTGGTGTGCCACTGGTCCTTCGGGATCTCGCGCTCGGTGAGCTGCTCCTCCATCCGGCCCCACATCATCTCGATCACGTCCTCGGCGGTGTGCTCCTCGAGGATGTCGTAGCGGCCGGGCCAGAGGTAGCCCTCGAGGGTGCCTGCCTTGTTCTTCGGGATGCCGTAGGAGGTGTAGTCCTTCGCGGCGGCCTCGAACTCCTCCACCGGGATGCCGGTCTCCTCGGAGAGCAGGGCCCAGATCTGGGTGAGGCGCAGCCCCTCGGGGACGATCACGCGGTGCCCGGCGAGGTTCTCCGGGTCCATCAGCATGGTCAGCGCATCGGCGGAGGTCATCTCCTGCTTCAGCCGGTACACGCCCGGCTCGATCTTCGCGGCGTCCTGGGTGGAGGAGAACAGCGTGACGAACGGCGCGGAGGTCTTGATGACGCCCTCCTCGACGAGGGTCGCGGCGATGTCCGTGCCGGTGTCTCCCTCGCCGACCTCGACGAGCACCTCCCCGCTGCCGGGTCCCTCGAACTCGGGGGCCTCGTCCTCGACGCTGACGTTCGCGGTGACCCACCGGTACCCCTGGAAGCCGCCGACGGCGAGGGCGCCGACCACGGCGAGGACGAGCAGCACGGGCAGCAGCGAGCGGAAGAATCCGCCGCGTCGGCGGCGCGGCTCTCCGCGGTGTCCGCCGCGGCGGGGACGAGGAGCGCCTGACCCGCCGTCCTCGGAGTTCTGCGCCTCGGCGAGGTCGTCGAAGGAGTGGTGCTCGTCCTTCATCAGCTGTCCTCCTCGGTCGGGTCCTGCGAGGTCGCGCTCGGGGGCTCCTCGACGAGCTCGCCGCCGCGCCGCCCGGTGGACCTCTCGAGGTCCAGGGCCTGCTGGAGGATCATCACGGCGGCGACCTGGTCCACGACCTGGCGATGGCGACGCCCCTTGCGGCCGGAGCTGTGCAGCGCCCTGTGCGCGGACACGGTGGTCAGTCGCTCGTCGATCAGGCGGACCTCGATCTGCCGTGAGGCCGCGACCAGCAGCTTCACGAGCTCCGCGGCGAAGACGCGCGCCTTCGTCGCGGCTGCGCCCTCGGTCCCGTCCAGGGACCTCGGGAGCCCGACCATGATGACATGGGCGTCGAGCTCGAGAGCCTCCTGGACGACGCGGCGCGCCGCCGTGTCGCGCTCGAGGGTCTCGACCGGTGTGGCGATGAGCCCGTCGAGATCGCTGCGGGCGAGCCCGACGCGGACGTCTCCGACGTCCACGCCGAGCCTCACACCGCGCGGGAGGCCCGTCGGCGCCTCGGCGTCGACCGGGCCGCTCATGCGGTCCGCGTCTCCTCGATCGCGCCGCGCACCGCGCCGAGCGCCTCGGCGATGCGGGCCGGCTCGCCTCCGCCGCCCTGGGCGAGGTCGGGCTTGCCGCCGCCGCGGCCGCCCATGGCCTCCGCGCCGGTGCGCAGCAGGGTCCCGGCCGCGAGGCCGAGGTCGCGGGCGCCGGCGCTGGTGGCGATCACGAGGGCGGCGCGACCGCCCTCGTGCCCGGCCACGGCGACGACGACGGGCGCGTCCTCGCCGAGGCGGGCGCGCAGGTCGGTGGCGAGGGTGCGCAGGTCGCCGGCGGCGACCCCCTCCCCCGCGTCGTGCAGCAGCACGCGCACGCCGGAGACGTCCTGGGCGGTCTCGACCAGGCGGCCCGCCTCGGCCTGCAGCTGCTGGCCGCGGAGCGTCGCGAGCTGCTTCTCCATGTCCTTCATCCGCTGGGTGAGGGAGCGGACGCGCTCGGGCAGCTCCTCGGTGGAGCCGACCTTCAGCATCTCGGAGAGCTGGGAGACCAGGGCGTGGGACTTGGCCTGGTGACGGTAGGCGGACAGGCCGACGAGCGCGTCGACGCGGCGCACGCCCGAGCCGATCGAGGCCTCGCCCATCAGCTGGACGGTGCCGATCGCGCCGGTGCTCGCGACGTGGGTGCCGCCGCAGAGCTCGCGGGACCAGTCCCCGCCGATGGAGACGACGCGCACGATGTCGCCGTACTTCTCGCCGAACAGCGCCTGGGCGCCGAGCGCCTTCGCCTCGTCGATCGGCATCTGCTGATCGGTGACGGAGAGCTCCTCCTGCAGGAGGGTGTTGACGCGTCCCTCGATCTGCTCGAGCACGGACTTCGGCACGGCCTGGCCGTAACGGAAGTCGAAGCGCATGCGGCCGGGCGAGTTCTCGGAGCCGGCCTGGGTCGCGCCGTGGCCGAGCTCCTCGCGCAGGGACTCGTGGACCATGTGCGTGGCGGTGTGGGCGCGGGCGATCGCCCCGCGTCGGTCGCGATCGATCGACGCGATGGCGGAGACGCCGGGGGCCAGCTCGCCCTCGACGAGGCGGCCGCGGTGGACGATCAGGCCCTTCACCGGCTTCTGCACGTCGTCGACCTCGATCAGGCCGCCGCCGGTCAGGGCGATGCTGCCCTGGTCGGCGAGCTGGCCGCCGGACTCGGCGTAGAACGGGGTCGAGGCGAGCACGACCTCGACCTGCGCGGGCGCCTGGACGGAGTCCACGAGCGCGCCGTCGACGAGCACGGACTCGACGGTGGTGGCGACGGTGTCCTCGGTGTAGCCGAGGAACGGGACCTCGCCGCCGCGCTCGGAGAGCAGGCGGTTGTAGAGACCGGTGTCGGTGTGGCCGGTCTTCTTCGCGGCCGCGTCGGCGCGGGCGCGCTCGCGCTGCTCCTGCATCGCGGAGCGGAAGGCGTCCTCGTCGACCTGGAGCCCGACCTCGGCGGCCATCTCCATGGTCAGGTCGATCGGGAAGCCGTAGGTGTCGTGGAGCTTGAACGCCTCGTCGCCGGGCAGCACGCGCCCGCCGTCGGCCGCGGCGCTCTTCGCGACCTGGTCGAAGATCGCGGTGCCGGTCTCGAGCGTGCGTCGGAAGGTCTCCTCCTCCGCGTAGACGATCTCGGCGATCCGCGGGAAGTCCGCCTCGAGCTCCGGGTAGGACTCGGCCATGAGGTCCTTGGAGATCGGCAGCAGGTGCGGCATCGACGGCTCGGCGTAGCCCAGCAGGCGCAGGGAGCGCACGGCGCGACGGATCAGGCGGCGCAGCACGTAGCCGCGGCCCTCGTTGCCGGGACGCACGCCGTCGCCGACGAGCATCAGCGCGCTGCGCACGTGGTCGCCGATGATGCGCAGGTGGACGTCGTCCTCCGCGTCCGCGCCGTAGCGGCGGCCGGAGAGCTCCTGCGCCTTCTCGATGACGGGGAAGATCTGGTCGATCTCGTACATGTTCTGCTTGCCCTGCAGCAGGTAGGCGAGACGCTCGACGCCGAGACCGGTGTCGATCGCCTTCTGGTCGAGCTCGCCGAGCAGCTCGTAGTCCTTGCCCTTGCCCGGGCCGCGCAGGAACTGGTCGAAGACGAGGTTCCAGATCTCGAGATAGCGGTCCTCGGCGCGCTCGTCGCCGGGCCACTGGGGCAGGCGGCCGGTGGGGGCGTCGGGGCCGTACTCCGGGCCGCGGTCGTAGTACCACTCCCCGGTGGAGCCGGCGGGGCCGGGCTGGCCGGTGTCCCAGCAGCTCTCCTCCCAGGGCAGCTGCACGATCCGCGCGGGGTCCAGGCCGATGACCTCCACGAGGTGGTCGTACGACTCCTGGTCCTGCTCCCACAGGGTGATCCAGAGCCGCTCGGGCTCGAGGCCGAAGCCGCCGTCGTCGACGGAGGAGGTCAGCAGCTCCCAGGAGAAGTCGATCGCACCGGTCTTGAAGTAGTCGCCGAAGGAGAAGTTCCCGGCCATCTGGAAGAACGTGCCGTGACGGGTGGTGCGCCCGACGTTCTCGATGTCGTTGGTGCGGATGCACTTCTGCACGCTCACCGCACGGTCGTAGGGCGCCTTCTCGGTGCCGACGATGTACGGGATGAACGGGACCATGCCGGCGATCGTGAAGAGGATCGAGGGGTCGTTCGAGACCAGCGAGGTGCTGGCCACGACCTCGTGCGCCTTCTTCTCGAAGTGGGCGAGGAACCGCCGGTGGATCTCGGAGGTGCGCATGGGTGCGGGATGTCCTTCCTGGAGCCGCGTCGGCGGCGCGGCGGGATGCTGTGGGGCGGACGGCCGTGGTGCGGCCGGCACTGCGGACACGAAGGCCCCGGTCAGGGTACCGGAGTACACCCGCCGGGGCCTGTCGCGCCGCGGAGAGGAGAGGTCAGCGCGCGTAGTACTCGACGACCATCTGGACGTCGACCGTGACGGGGACCTCGGCGCGCTTGGGGCGCGAGACGAGCTGGGCCTTCAGCTCGGGCAGCTCGACGGAGAGGTAGGAGGGGACCGACGCGAGCACGTCGGAGTTCCCGCCCTCGGCGGCGATCTGGAAGGGCTCCATGGCCTGCGACTTCGGCTTGACCTGGATGGTCTGGCCGGGCGCGACGCGGAAGGAGGGGCGGTCCACCAGCTGGCCGTCGACCAGGATGTGGCGGTGCACGACGGCCTGGCGGGCCTGGAGGATGGTGCGGGCGAAGCCGGCGCGCAGGACGAGCGCGTCCAGGCGCATCTCCAGCAGCTCGACCATCGACTCGCCGGTCAGGCCCGGCTGCTTCTTGGCGTCCAGGTAGGCGCGGTGCATCTGCTTCTCGCGGAGGGCGTACTGCGCGCGCAGACGCTGCTTCTCCTTGAGGCGGACCGCGTAGTCGGACTCGGTGCGGCGACGGGCGCGGCCGTGCTCGCCCGGGGGGTACGGGCGCTTCTCGAAGTACTTGACCGACTTCGGGGTGAGCGGGAGCCCGAGGGCTCGGGACAGACGCGCCTGGCGGCGCGCACGGGTGACGTTGGTCACGAGGTATACCTCTTGTTCGCGTGTGGTGAATCCAGTCTTGCAGCCGCGGATTCAGCGACCGACTCTACCGCACGCCCCTGTCCGGGTCCATGTCCGACGGGGCTGGTCACACGAGGCTTCCTGTGGAGTGCCTCACGCGCCCGCGCCGGGCGGGGGCGGAGCCTGGTCCAGGATGCGGCGCAGCGCCTCGACCCGGCGGCTCGTGACTTCCTCGTGCCCGTGGCCCTTGGGGTGGTAGTAGCGGGTGCCGACGAGGTCGTCGGGCGCGTACTGCTGGGCGACGACGGCGTGCGGGGCGTCGTGGGCGTACTGGTACTCGACCCCGTGTCCGAGCTTCTTCGCTCCCGAGTAGTGGGCATCGCGCAGATGGGCGGGGACGCCCTGGCCCTTCCCGGCGCGGACGTCCGCGATCGCGGCGTCCAGCGCCTTGTAGGAGGCGTTGGACTTCGGGGCGGTGGCGATGTGGACGACGGCCTGGGCGAGCGGGATGCGCCCCTCGGGCATGCCGAGCATCTGCACGGCCTGCATCGCCGAGACCGCGACCTGCAGCGCGGCGGGGTCGGCCATGCCCACCTCCTCGCTCGCGGCGATCACGACGCGTCGGGCGATGAAGCGGGGGTCCTCCCCCGCCTCGATCATGCGGGCGAGGTAGTGGAGGGAGGCGTCGACGTCGCTGCCGCGCATGGACTTGATGAAGGCGCTGGTGACGTCGTAGTGCTGGTCGCCGCCGCGGTCGTAGCGCAGCGCGGCCCGGTTCACGGCCTGGGAGAGGGTGGCCGCGTCGATCTCCTTGGACTCCTTCATGAGGGCCGCGGCGGCGGCCGCCTCGAGGGAGGTGAGGATCTTGCGGGCGTCCCCGCCGCCGAGCCGCAGCAGAGCCTCGCGGGCATCGCCCGTGAGGGTGACGGCACCGCCGAGCCCTCGCTCGTCGGTGAGCGCGCGGTCCACGAGGGTGTCGAGGTCCTCCCGGGCGAGCGGCTCGAGGGTGAGCACGATCGAGCGCGACAGCAGCGGGGAGATCACCGAGAAGTAGGGGTTCTCGGTGGTCGCGGCGACGAGGGTGACCCAGCGGTTCTCGACGCTCGGCAGCAGCGCGTCCTGCTGCGACTTCGAGAAGCGGTGGACCTCGTCCACGAAGAGGACGGTCTCGCGGCCGACGGTGCGCAGCCGGGAGCGGGCCTGGTCCACCACGTCGCGGATGTCCTTGACTCCGGCGAGCACGGCGGAGACCTCGACGAACTCGCGGTCGCCGGACTGCGCGACGACATAGGCGAGGGTGGTCTTGCCGGTGCCGGGCGGTCCCCACAGGATCACGGAACTCGGCGCGGTGCGGGAGTCGTCGGTGGAGACCAGGCGGCGCAGCGGGCTGCCGGGCTCCAGCGCCGCGTGCTGGCCGACGATCTCCTCGAGGGTGCGGGGGCGCATCCGCACCGCGAGCGGGGCGCGGTGGTCGACGTTGCGGTCCGACAGTGTGCGCGGCGCGGGCGCATCACCGCCCAGCGAGAAGAGGTCCTCGTCCATCCTTCCAGGGTAGGCCCGGCGCCCGTGCGGCGAGGGCCTCGCCCGCGGTGACTCCCGTGACGGCAGGGCTCAGCGGCGCAGGGCGCCCGCGATCCGGCCGGGCCAGGACGGGCCCTCGTAGATGAAGGCGGTGTAGCCCTGGACGAGGTCGGCGCCGGCGGCGAGCCGCTCGCGGACGTCCTCGGCGGTGGTCACGCCGCCGCAGCTGATGACCACGGCCTCCTCCCCCAGCTCGGCGCGGAGCAGTCGGAGGATCTCGAGGGAGCGGCGGGCCAGCAGCGGGCCGGAGAGCCCGCCGGCACCGATCCGCGCGATCTCGGCGCGGTCGGCGCGCAGCTCCTCGGGCCGGGAGATGGTGGTGTTGGTCGCGATGACGCCGGCGAGCCCCACCTCGGCGGCGAGGCGGGCCACCGCCGTGACGTCGGCGTCGTGGAGGTCGGGCGCGATCTTCACGAGCACCGGCACCTCGCGGCGCCGACGACGGGCGGCGCTGCGGCTCTCGTCGACGACGGCCTCGAGGATCGGGCGGAGCATCTCGACGCTCTGCAGGTCGCGCAGCCCCGGGGTGTTGGGGCTGGAGACGTTGATGGCGAGATAGGAGGCGTAGGGCGCGAGCAGACCGGCGGAGAAGCGATAGTCCTCGGCCGCGTCCTCGAGTGCCGTGATCTTCGACTTGCCGATGTTCACGCCGATCACCGCGCGCTGGCCGCGCTCGGTGCGTCGGGCCGCGGCGAGGCGGTGGGCGAGGGCCTGGGCGCCGTGGTTGTTGAAGCCCATGCGGTTGATCAGCGAGCGGTCCCCCACCAGGCGGAAGGAGCGGGGGCGCGGATTGCCGGACTGCGCCTTCGCGGTGACGGTGCCGACCTCGACATGGCCGAAGCCGAGGTCGAGGAACGCGAGCGGGAGCTCCCCGTCCTTGTCGAGACCGGCCGCGAGGCCGAGCGGGGAGGAGTGCTCCGCGCCGAGCACGCGACGACCGGTGCCCGCGGGCCGCATCGGGTCCGGGGTGCCCGTCGCGCGGCGCAGGAGCCGCGGCGCGCCGGGGACCGCGTGCGCGAGCGACAGCGCCCGCAGGGTCAGCAGGTGCGCCTGCTCGGGGTCGAGACGGGCGAGCACGTGACGGAACAGGACGTCGTAGGGCCCGCGACGGGCGGCGGTGTCGGTGGTCACGGGCATACGGTACGCGGTCCGGGCCCCGCTCCCCGGGGCCTAGGGCTCTTCCGGACGCGCCGCAGGAGGTGCTCCGGCCGGGCCGCCGGGGCCCGATGGTCAGGCCTCGGGGCGCTTGCGGGCCCCGAGGAGCATGTAGACCAGCGCGAGCACGGGCAGCGCGAGCGGCACGTAGCCGTAGCCCTGGCCGTACACGCTCCACACGGTCGCCTCGGGGAACAGCACGGGGTCGAGCACGGTCAGGGTGCCGACGGCGAGCACGCCGATCAGCTCGATCACGACGAGCACCCGGGCGACCCTCGAGCGCCGTCCGCCGCGCACCAGCGCGACGGTCACGGCGATGTAGGTCGCCGCCGCGAGCAGCGAGAGGGAGTAGGCCACCGGTGCGCGGTCGAAGTCCCGCAGCACCTGCACCAGGCTGCGCGCGGTCGCCGAGAGGGCGAAGATGGCGTAGACGGCGACGAGGACGATCTCGAAGCCGCGCCCGCCGCGGCTCCTGACCGGCGCGGGACCGCGTCCGTCGCGGTCCGCAGGGCGGTCGTCGGTGCGCGGTGCGGTCATGCGAAGCCTCCCGGCCAGATCTGGTGGATGCGCATCAGGAGCACGAGGGTCACCGCACAGGTCACGGCGATCACCACGCTCCCCCAGCGCGTGCGCTCGAAGGCGCCGAGCCAGCCCCCGCCGACGACGAGCATCAGCCCTGTCAGCACGTACCCGTAGAGCGTCACCCGTTCGGGCGGCGGGCCTGCGGAGGTCGCATCGCGCACGCCGAGGGAGATGCCGAGCACGATCCAGCCGATCGCTGTCAGCGCCGCGACGCCCAGCAGCACGAGGTCGGCGCTGAGATCCTTCGCGGCGTAGTAGATCGCGAGCGCGGCGGTCAGACCGCCCAGCACGGCGACCACGATGCTCAGCAGGCTCATCGGTGCGGCTCCCTCATCGTGCGGTCGGTCCTCCTCCACGGCCGCGGACGGTCGGTCGGGGCCGGGACCTACGATAGGCCCATGCCGATTCTGGAACTGACCGCTGAACCCTTCGTCGACGTCGCCGCCGACGTCCTCGTGCTCCCCCTGGTCGCCGGCGCGGGCGATGCCCCCGCCTCCGTCCCGGGGTCCCCCGAGATCTCCGAGGCCGTCGCGGGCCTCGCCCCCTCCGCCGCGCGGGGGGACCTGCACCGTCTGCCCTCCGCCGGCCTCGCCGCCGCAACCATCCTGCTCCTCGTCGGCGTGGGCGAGGAGGATCTCGCCGCCGTCTCCGCCGAGGACCTCCGCCTAGCCGTCGGCGCCGCGACCCGCTCGCTGACCGGCGTCGGCCGCGCCGCGCTCGCCCTGCCCACCGCGTCCGACGCGCAGCGCGCCGCCGCCCTCGAGGGCGCCGCGCTCGGCGCCTACGCCTTCACCGCGCACAAGACCGGCACCGGAGAGAAGGCCCCCAAGCGGGCCCTGGCCGAGATCGTCCTGCTCGCCGGCGAGGCCGGGACCGACGCCCTCGAGCCCGCGCTCGAGCGGGCCCGTGTCCTCTCCGGCTCCGTCGACCTCGTGCGCGACCTCGTGAACACCCCGCCGAACCTGCTGCCCCCCGCGGAGTTCGCCCGCCGCGCGGAGGAGCTCGTCGCCGACCTCCCGATCACGGTGACCGTGCTGGACGAGGCCGCCCTCGCCGAGGGCGGCTATGGCGGCATCGTCGGCGTCGGCCAGGGCTCGACGCGCCCGCCGCGCCTGGTCCGCCTCGAGTACGCACCTGCCGGGGCGAGCCGCTCCGTCTCGCTGGTGGGCAAGGGCATCACCTTCGACACGGGCGGCATCTCCCTGAAGCCGGCGCCCGGTATGGAGGACATGACCTCGGACATGGCCGGTGCCGCGACCGTGCTCGGCGCGACCGTCGCCGCGGCCCGCCTCGGGCTGGACGTGAAGGTCACCACCTTCCTCGCCCTCGCCGAGAACATGCCCGGCGGCGGCGCCCAGCGCCCCGGCGACGTGGTCACCATGCGCGACGGCACCACCGTCGAGGTGCTGAACACCGACGCCGAGGGCCGCATGGTGATGGCCGACGCGCTCGTCGATGCGGTCGCCGCGGAGCCGGACCTGGTGATGGACGTCGCGACCCTCACCGGCGCGGCCGTGGTCGCGCTCGGCAAACGCACAGGCGGCGTGATGGGAACCGAGACCGCCCGGTCGGCCGTGGTGGCGGCCGCCGAGCGCTCCGGCGAGCCCTTCTGGCCACTGCCCTTCCCGCAGGAGCTGCGCGCCGACCTCACCGGTCGCGTCGCGGACCTGCGCAACATCGGCGAGCGTCCCGGCGGCGCGCTCTCGGCGGGCATCTTCCTCAAGGAGTTCGTGGGCTCGACCGAGTGGGCGCACCTGGACATCGCCGGCCCCGCCTTCGCCAGCGCACCGCTGGGCTACATGGGCAAGGGAGCCACCGGGATGAGCGTCCGCACCGTCCTGCAGGTCCTCGAGGACCACGCCGGGGCCGCGGGGGCGTGATGCTCGCCGCATCGACATCCTGACAGTTGCACGCAACAGGTCCGCCCGGCGCCGCCCGGTGCCCTAGCATGGGGCACGCAGGCGGCGCCGTCGGCCATCCGGGTCTGAATGCGCCGCGGAACACCCAAGACACCGAGGAGCACACAGGTGGCGGACACAACCACTGACCAGTTCGACGTCGTGATCCTGGGCGGTGGCAGCGGCGGCTATGCGGCCGCGCTGCGCGGAGCCCAGCTCGGCCAGAAGATCGCCCTCGTGGAGAAGGACAAGCTCGGCGGCACCTGCCTGCACCGCGGCTGCGTCCCGACGAAGGCCATGCTCCATGTCGGGGAGCTCGCCGACGCACCGTCCGAGGCCGCCGCGGCCGGCGTGGACCTCACCCTCAACGGCGTCGACGCCACGAAGGTCCTCGGCTTCAAGGACAAGGTCATCGGCCGCCTGTACAAGGGGCTCCAGGGCCTGGTGAAGGCCCGCAAGATCGACTACGTCGAGGGCTTCGGCAAGCTCACCGGGCCGAACACCGTCACGGTCGAGACCGAGTCCGGCACCCGCACCCTGACCGGCAAGAACGTCATCCTCGCCTCCGGCTCCTACTCGAAGACCCTCCCGGGCATCGACCTCGGCGGCCGCTTCCTCGACTCCGAGACGGCGCTTCAGCTGCCCGAGCTGCCGAAGAACCCGATCATCCTCGGCGGCGGCGTGATCGGCGTCGAGTTCGCCTCGATCTGGAAGTCGCTCGGCGCGGAGTCCGTGACGATCGTGGAGGGTCTGCCCCACCTCGTCGCCAACGAGGACGAGGCGATCTCCAAGGCCCTCGAGCGGGCCTACAAGAAGCGCGGCATCGCCTTCTCCCTCGGCGTCTTCACCGAGAAGGCCGAGCAGACCGAGACCGGTGTCAAGGTCACCCTCGCCGACGGCAAGGTCTTCGAGGGCGACTACCTCCTGGTGGCCGTGGGCCGCGGCCCGAACACCTCCGGCATGGGCTACGAGGAGCAGGGCATCGAGATGGATCGCGGCTTCGTGCTCGCGAACAAGGAGACCCTCGAGACCAACGTCCCCGGCGTCTACGCCGTCGGCGACATCGTCCCCGGCCTGCAGCTCGCCCACCGCGGCTTCGCCCAGGGCATCTTCGTCGCCGAGCGGATCGCGGGCCTGAGCCCCGCCCCGATCGTCGAGTCCGGCATCGAGCGCATCACGTACTGCGAGCCGGAGGTCGGTTCCGTCGGCGTCACCGAGAAGCAGGCCAAGGAGCAGCTCGGCGAGGACAAGGTCGAGGCCTACGAGTACAACCTCGGCGGCAACGGCAAGTCCCAGATCCTCGGCACCACCGGCTTCATCAAGCTGGTCCGCGAGAAGGACGGCCCGATCATCGGCGTCCACATGATCGGCTCGCGCACCTCGGAGCTGATGGGCGAGGCGCTGCTCATCGTCAACTGGGAGGCCTACCCCGAGGATGTCGCCTCCCTCATCCACGGCCACCCCTCGCAGCACGAGGCCATGGGCGAGGCTGCCCTCGCCCTCGCCGGCAAGCCGCTGCACGCCCACGCCTGAGTCTTCCCAGAGGAGAGAACCCCATGTCTGAAACCGTGAAGATGCCGGCACTCGGCGAGTCCGTCACCGAGGGCACAGTCACCCGCTGGCTCAAGGCCGTCGGCGACACTGTCGAGGTCGACGAGCCGCTGCTCGAGGTCTCGACCGACAAGGTCGACACCGAGATCCCCTCGCCCGTCGCGGGGACCATCGAGAAGATCCTGGTCGAGGAGGACGAGGACGCCGAGGTCGGCGCCGATCTCGCCGTCATCGGCGACGGCTCGGGCTCCGCGGACGCCGGCTCCGGGGACTCCGGCGCCGAGGCCGAGGAGGCTCCCGCCGAGGAGGCTCCCGCAGAGGAGCAGGGCGAGGACCTCGCCTCCGACGAGACCGTCGCCCCGTCCACCGACGAGGAGACCCCCGCCGGGGAGTCCGAGAAGCCTGCGGACGCCTCCGGCGATGCCGCCTCCGGCGCCTCCGGCGGCGCGGCCGGGGGCGAGGAGGTGACGATGCCGGCGCTCGGCGAGTCCGTCACCGAGGGCACCGTCACCCGCTGGCTCAAGGCCGTCGGCGACACCGTCGAGGTCGACGAGCCGCTGCTCGAGGTGTCGACCGACAAGGTCGACACAGAGATCCCCTCCCCCGTCGCGGGCACGGTGCTCGAGATCCGCGTCCAGGAGGACGAGGACGCCGAGGTCGGCTCCGTGCTGGCGATCGTCGGCTCCGGCGCTGCCGCGGCCCCGAAGGCGGAGGAGCCCGCCGCTCCCGCACCCGAGGAGAAGAAGGCCGAGGAGAAGCCCGCAGAGGCCCCGAAGGAGGAGGCTCCGAAGCAGGAGGCGCCGAAGGCCGAGGCCCCGAAGCAGGAGGCTCCGAAGCAGGAGGCTCCGAAGACCGAGGCGCCCGCGCCCGCGGCGGCTGCGGCCCCGCAGGCGGCGGACTCCGTCTCCGGCGCGGAGTCCTCCGGCTACGTCACCCCGCTGGTGCGGAAGATGGCGGCCGAGGCCGGCGTGGACCTCTCGAGCGTCAAGGGCTCCGGCCTCGGCGGTCGGATCCGCAAGCAGGACGTGCAGCAGGCGATCGACGCGCAGAAGGCCGAGGCGGCACCCGCCGCCGCGGCCGCTCCTGCCGCCTCGGCCGCCGCTCCCGCGGCGCCGAAGGTCGAGGTCTCCTCGAAGCGCGGCACCGAGGAGAAGATGCCCCGCATCCGCAAGGTCATCGGCCAGCGGATGATGGAGTCCCTGCACGGCATGGCGCAGCTGACCACCGCGGTCGAGGTCGACGTGACCCGCATCGCGAAGCTGCGCGCGAAGGCGAAGGACGAGTTCGCCGCCCGCGAGGGCGCCAAGCTCACCTTCCTGCCCTTCCTCATGATGGCGGCGATCGAGGGTCTGAAGACCTACCCGCAGCTGAACTCCACCATCGACGACGACAAGGTCGTCTACCACGGCTCGGAGAACATCGGCATGGCGGCGGACACCGAGCGCGGTCTCGTGGTCCCGGTCATCAAGAACGCGGGCGACCTGAACCTCGCCGGCCTCGCCCGCCAGATCGGCGACCTCGGCGGCCGGGCGAAGAGCAACAAGCTCGTCCCCGACGATCTCTCCGGCGCGACGTTCACGATCACGAACACCGGTTCGGGCGGTGCGCTCTGGGACACCCCGATCGTGCCCGCCCCGCAGGTCGGCATCCTCGGCACCGGCACCATCACGAAGCGTCCCGCCGTGGTGCAGAACGCCGAGGGCGACGACACCATCGCGATCCGCTCGATGATGTACCTGTTCCTCTCCTACGACCACCGCATGGTCGACGGCGGCGACGCCGCCCGCTTCCTCACCTTCATGAAGAAGCGGCTCGAGGAGGGCGCGTTCGAGGGCGAGCTCGGCCTCTGAGCCCGTCGCCGCGCGCAGCCATCGGCTGAGCATCGGCAGGGCCCCGGCACCGTCACGGTGTCGGGGCCCTTCCACGTCCCGGCCCTCCTCGGGCGTCTCAGACGGTGCGCGTCTCGAGGATCCTCCAGCGTGCCCCGTCCCAGACCAGCTCGAGATCGAGCTGCGAGGCACCGCTGGTCGGGGTCTCCTGCACGAGGACGGAGCCGTCGCGCACCTGGCCGGCCTCGGTCGAGACGAGCACGCGCAGCACGGCCCTGCCGTCCTCGTCGGGTCCCTCGATCAGCTCGGCCTCGTGCACGACGGGGCCGCTGCCCTGCACCTCGTAGCCCTCGTAGGCCGCGCGGATCCGCTCGTCCTCCTCCTGCGCGGAACCGCCTTCGGCGGCGACGGGCACGTCGGAGGCGCCGGTGAGATAGGAGTGGCGGGAGCCCGCGAGCTCCGCCGCCAGCGCCCACGGGTCCTCGATCTCGGGCACCTGCCCCTCCTGAGAGCTGCCGGCGCCCGAAGGAGCTCCGCCGGCGACGACCGCGGGGGCCTGTCGCGCCGGCTCCGGGCGGTCCGTGGTCAGCGTGATCGCCGCCGCCGCGCCGAGACCGAGGGCGAGCACCACGGCTCCGCTGAGCAGGGCGGTGCGCCGGTGTCGCCGCTGCCCCAGCACCGCGGAGAGCGCGCCGCCGGTCCCGCGCCGACGCGATGAGCCGGCGTCCGCTCCGCCCGCGGCCCGCACCTCCGTGCGCGCTCTGCGCAGCCGGGGCGCCGGAAGCGGCGCCACAGATCCTGCGTCGGCCGCGTCGGCCTCCTCCTCCGCCTCCTCCCGCGCCACCTCCTGCTGTGCCGCGTCCGGCCCCTCCGGCTCTCCCGGTACCCGCGACGGATCCGCCGGACCCGCTCCCGCGGGGGCGTCGAGGAGGCCGGGCAGGTCGAGCGAGGGCGCGCCTCCGCGAGGGAGGGCGTGGATCCGTCGTCGCAGCGTCCTCTCCTCGTCCTCGAGCACGGAGTCGATCCAGTGCAGATCCGCGCTGCGCGCTGCGAGGGACTGCTCATGCCGCAGGCCGCTGAGGTCGAGCACCAGCACGCTGCCGTCGGCCCGGACCCCGAGCCCGCGGCCTCGCGGTGCCCCGAGCACCCAGCCGCGCTCGTGGAGCGCCGCGACGAGGGCCTCGAGGTCCTCCCGTGCCCGGGCCTGCGCCACCCGCTCCCCCGTCGCAGGTGCACCGCCGTCGGCGGCGCGTCGCCCGCGGCGCCGCGCGAGCGGCGGGGCGGTCTCGCGGATGTACCCGTCCTCCTCCATGCCGATCACCTCCGGCGCGGCGCTGATCCCGGCCACCTCGAGCGCGGCGAGCAGCTGCATCTCCGCGGTGACGGACTCCCGCCCCTCCGGGCCCCGCCATCGCACCCGCAGCGCGTCCTCCCGCCCCGGCGCTCCGAGGCTCTCCTCCTCGCGCCCGGCCCGGTCCCCGGCGCCACCGTCCAGGCCGGCGCCCGCGTGTCCCGGACCGTCGACCGTCGGCCCCAGGACGAACCTGTGGCGTCCTCCGCACCTGGCGTGCTCCCCCTGATCCATAGCCACAGTGAACCCCACCGCGACGCGCACCCCTGCTGGTCATCCACAACGTGCAGGTCGCGGCGGGAGTAGCCTGGAGCGATGCTCGATGTGATCCGTCTCGGCCTCAGCGAGCCGCTCCCCCACGAGGACCGGCACGCACAGTTCGACCTGCCCCCGGGGCCGGTGGACTACCGCGCCGCCTGGGACCTGCAGCGCCGGATCCACGCCGAGGTGGTCGCGGGCGAGCGGCCGGACACGCTGCTCCTGCTGGAGCACCAGCCCGTGTACACCGCGGGCAAGCTCACCCAGGACCACGAGCGCCCCCGCGACGGCGCCGAGGTGGTGGACATCGACCGGGGCGGGAAGATCACGTGGCACGGGCCGCAGCAGCTCGTCGGCTACCCGATCGTGAAGCTCCCGATCCCGATCGACGTGGTCGGCTTCGTGCGCGCCCTCGAGCAGGCGATCATCGGCGTCTGCGCCGGGCTCGGCCTCGAGACCGTCCCGATCGAGGGGCGCAGCGGGGTGTGGGTGGCTCCCGAGGGCGAGGAGGAGCGTAAGGTGTGCGCGATCGGGATGCGCGTCTCGAAGCGCGCCACGATGCACGGCTTCGCGCTGAACTGCGCCAACGACCTCTCCTGGGCCCAGAACGTGATCCCCTGCGGGATCGACGACGCCGGCGTGACCAGTCTCAGCCGGGAGCTCGGCCGCAGGGTGCCGGTCGTCGAGCTGCTCGACCCGGTCGCCGAGGCGATGATCGACCTCGTGGCGCACCGCACCTCCGCACGGGCGCTGTGAGCGCCGCGCGCGCAGACGGGATCGATAGACTTCAGGGACGTCGAGACGAGGAGGCATCACTGTGACGATCGCTGCCGAGGGCCGTCGCATGCTGCGCGTCGAGGCGCGCAACGCCGAGATCCCCATCGAGCGCAAGCCCGAATGGATCAAGACCAGGGCCGTCATGGGCCCCGAGTACACGGCCATGAAGCACCGCGTGCACGGCCAGGGCCTGCACACGGTCTGCGAGGAGGCTGGCTGCCCGAACATCTTCGAGTGCTGGGAGGATCGGGAGGCGACCTTCCTGATCGGCGGGGACACCTGCACCCGGCGCTGCGACTTCTGCAACATCGCCACCGGCAAGCCGATGGCGGTGGACCCGATGGAGCCGTTCAAGGTCGCGCAGTCGGTCAAGGAGATGGGCCTGCGCTACTCGACGGTCACGGGCGTGGCCCGCGACGATCTCGAGGACGGCGCGGCGGGGCTGTTCGCCCGCACCTGCCAGCAGATCCACGCGATGAACCCCGGCACCGGCGTCGAGCTGCTGATCGACGACATCAAGGGCCGCGGCGAGCACCTCCAGCAGGTGTTCGAGGCCGTGCCCGAGGTGTTCGCGCACAACCTGGAGACGGTGCCGCGGATCTTCAAGCAGATCCGTCCCGCCTTCCGCTACGACCGGTCGCTGGACGTCATCTCGATGGGCAAGGACGCCGGGATGATCACCAAGTCCAACCTCATCCTCGGGATGGGCGAGACGGACGAGGAGATCCTGGAGTCGATGCAGGCCCTGGTCGACGCCGGCTGCGACATCCTCACCATCACCCAGTACATGCGGCCCTCGAAGCTGCACCACCCGATCGACCGCTGGGTGAAGCCCCAGCAGTTCGTCGAGCTGTCCGAGGCCGCGAGGGAGATGGGCTTCCTCGCGGTGATGGCCGGTCCGATGGTCCGCTCCTCGTACCGCGCCGGGAAGCTCTGGGCGCAGGCGATGCGCGAGCTCGGCCGCGAGATCCCGGAGAACCTCCGCCACCTCGACTCCGATCAGCCCGCCCGTCAGGAAGCTGCGAGCGTCGTCGCCCGCACCCAGCCGGCCGCCGCGAGCTGACGCTCCGCCGGCCCCGAGAGGACACATCCCCCATGGCTCGCACGTCCGAGACCACGTCCGCCAAGGACGACACGAAGAAGCGCGGCAAGCGCAATGCCGACGGCACGAAGAAGCCCGGTCGCCTCAAGCAGATGTTCGAGGTCTTCAAGTACACGCAGGAGGTCGACCGGTCGACCCTGCCGCTGATGATCCTCGCGATCGTCGGCGCGATCGCCGTCGGCGTGCTGCTGACCGTGCTGATCTTCGACAGCCCCTGGTACGGCATCTTCATGGGCCTCGCCGTCGGCGTGCTGATCGCGATGATCATCCTGGCCCGCAAGGCGGAGCGAGCGGCCTTCGACCGCATCAAGGGCCAGACCGGCGCGGCCCTCGCCGCGATGCAGTCGATCCGCCGCGGCTGGAACGTCGAGGACGAGCCGGTGCAGATCGATCCCCGCAGCCAGAAGATGCTCTTCCGCGCCTCGGGCCGGGCGGGCATCGCGGTCGTGGCCGAGGACTCCACGGGCATCTCGATGAAGCTGCTGGAGAAGGAGCGGCGCAGCATCCGGCGCGTGCTCCAGCACGACAACGTGCCGGTCCATCAGATCGTCGTCGGCGACGGCGAGGGCGAGGTGCCGCTGCACAGGCTCCCCACCTACATGCAGCGCATGAAGAAGCAGCTGACCAAGCAGGAGTCCGCACAGGTGACCAAGCGCCTGAACGCGCTGCACCGCTCGCTGCGCCAGCAGGTGCCCAAGGGCGTGGACCCGATGCGCGCCCGTCCGAACCGCAAGGCGATGCGCGGCCGCTGACCCGGCACCCGTCCTCTCGGCGACGCCCCCTCCCGCTCCGGCGGGAGGGGGCGTCGTCCTGTGACAGGCGGCTGTCCGGGGATCCGGGAAGTGGCCGTGACCTTCTCGTGACCTGCGTGACCTTTTCGTGACATTCGGCGTCGACGCAGGTCAGCGGGGTGAAGTGGAGCGGCGCCCTGCGGGTCGACAGGGCGCGTCCAGGGGTGCTGGAGTGCTTTCTCCCGCCGCGCAGGCGAGGCGACGAGCCCCGTCAGAGGGTGACGACCGCGGTGCCTGCGACGACGTCGTGCAGGGGCTGGGTGTCGCGGTTCCAGACCACTGCCGGGAGCACCAGCAGCATCAGCGCGGTGCGCACGACCGCGCGCAGCAGCATCGGGCTGCGGCCGCTGACGGGGACGACCCGCACCCGCAGCAGGAACTGACCCGGGGTCACTCCGAAAAGCGTCAGGAACAGCACGTTCACCGCCGCGAAGAGGATCAGGTTCGCCAGCGGGTCGCCGCCGAACAGCAGGGCCGAGATGCCCACGCACAGTCCCCAGTCGACGATCAGCGAAAGGGGTCGGCGCCAGAACGACGCGACGGCGCCGCGGCCCGAGGCCGGCAGTCCGAGAGCGGAGCCCTTGACGTAGCCGGCCTCCCCGGGCGGGCCGTCCATCCAGGAGCCGAGGTCCTTGCGATCGATCACGGGCGGAGCCTACGCGGCCGTGCTGGGAATCGCCGGGCTCCGCGGGCGCGGGGCACCACTGCCCCTAAGCTTGGTCTCACCCGAGTCCCGGCCGGACGCGGTCCCTCGGCACTCGAGCGGTTCGGCCTCTCGGGGTGAGACAGCACTTAACGCGCCGCACGGCGCGGATGGAGGAGATGTGTTCAACAATCCCAGCGAGATCACGAAGTACATCGAGGAGGAGGGCGTCGAGTTCATCGACATCCGCTTCTGCGATCTCCCCGGCGTCATGCAGCACTTCAACATTCCGGCGAGCACCTTCGACGAGGAGGCCATCGCGACCGGCCAGCTCTTCGACGGCTCCTCGATCCGTGGGTTCCAGGCCATCCACGAGTCGGACATGAAGCTCGTGCCGGACCTGGAGACCGCGTACCTGGACCCGTTCCGCGAGCGGAAGACCCTGATCGTCAACTTCTCGATCGTGGATCCGTTCACCGACGAGCCCTACTCCCGCGACCCGCGCACCGTCGCCTCGAAGGCCGAGGAGTACCTCAAGTCCACCGGCATCGCGGACACCGCGTTCTTCGCGGCCGAGGCCGAGTTCTACATCTTCGACGACGTCCGCTTCAAGACGTCGGTCAACTCCGGCTTCTACTCGATCGACTCCGACGAGGCCGTGTGGAACACCGACCGCGACGAGTCCGAGTTCGGCGGCAACCAGGGCTACAAGACCCGGCTCAAGGGCGGCTACTTCCCCGTCCCGCCGAACGACCAGATGGCGGATCTCCGCGACGAGATCGTCTCCGTGCTCGAGGACACCGGCCTGCAGGTCGAGCGTGCCCACCACGAGGTCGGCACCGCGGGCCAGCAGGAGATCAACTACCGCTTCAACACGCTGCTGCAGGCGGCCGACGACGTCATGAAGTTCAAGTACGTCGTCAAGAACACCGTGTGGGACGCGGGCAAGACCGCGACCTTCATGCCCAAGCCCCTGTTCGGCGACAACGGCTCGGGCATGCACACCCACCAGTCGCTGTGGAAGGACGGCGAGCCGCTGTTCTTCGACGAGCGCGGCTACGGCGGCCTCTCTGACATCGCCCGCTGGTACATCGGCGGCATCATCGCCCACTCCCCCTCGCTGACCGCGTTCACCAACCCCACGGTGAACTCCTTCAAGCGCCTGGTGCCGGGCTTCGAGGCGCCGGTGAACATGGTCTACTCGGCCCGCAACCGCTCCGCCGCCATTCGCATCCCCGTCACGGGCTCCTCCCCGAAGGCCAAGCGCGTCGAGTTCCGCGCCCCGGACCCCTCGGCGAACCCGTACCTGTCCTTCGCCGCGCAGCTCATGGCCGGCATCGACGGCATCCGCAACCGGATCGAGCCGCCCGAGCCGATCGACAAGGATCTCTACGAGCTCCCGCCGGAGGAGCACGCGCAGATCCAGCAGCTGCCCGACACGCTGGGTGCGGCACTGGACGCCCTTGAGGCGGACCACGACTACCTCACCGAGGGCGACGTGTTCCCCGAGGACCTCATCTCCACCTGGATCGAGCTCAAGCGCACCACGGAGATCGATCCGTTCCGCTTCCGCCCGCACCCCCACGAGTTCGAGCTGTACTACGACATCTGAGCCGACAGCGCTCGCGCAGCAGAGACCCCCGTCCCGCCGTCCGGCGGGGCGGGGGGTCTCCGCGTCGATGCACCTCTCCGCCTCAGCGAACGGAGCGGTACTGGCACGAGACGACGGCGCCGTTTCCGGGGGCTCCGCCCACGCCGGACACGCCGATGGTGGCGTAGACGGTGCCGCGCCCGAGCTCGACGCCGGCCGCCGAGGCGGCCTCGAAGAGGGTGCGGGCCCTCGTACGGCCGGGCGAAATGGTGGAGATGTCGTCGCCGAACATCTCGGCGACGAGGATGTATGTCGCCGTTCGGGGCGACGGCGAAAGCCGGACAGCAGGCTCCGGCGGCCGCAGAGGACAGGCGCATGACTTCCTCCGGGTGGGACGGCATCGTCCGGGCCGCCTCGGTCGGGGCAGCCCGTGCCGGGCATGCGGACCCGCGAGCGGCAGGGCGTGCGGGCGACGGCAGAGTATGCCCTGCGTCACTTGCGCGTCAGAGTCCGGACGGTCACGTGTCGCCTGCCTGCGCTCCTGCTCATGGCGTGTTTCGGCGCGTCGCGCACGCTCCCCCGCGGAAACCGTGCGGCTCAGCTCTCCGGGTCGTCCCCGAACACCCGCACCTCCTGGGCGCAGCGGCACGCGACGGCGATCCGGCGCGCCCATTCCAGCGCCTCCTCGCGGGTGGCGAGATCGAGCACGGCGAACCCGCCGTCGATGCGTCGGGTCTGCTCGTAGGTCGTCTCCAGCACGCTGCCGCTGCCGGTGACCATCACCGGGGGCACGGACTCGTCGATCCCACCGCCGAAGACCCACACCCCGGCGGCCTTCGCCTCGCGGACCACGGCATGGGAGTCCGCGGACGCGGCGGCGAGCTCCTCGTCGGACAGGTTCGTCGCGCTGCTGGGGAAGGAGATCAGGTACTTCGCCATCGTCGGCTCCTCTCGTCGGCCTCCGCGCCGTCGCGGGGCTCGCCCCCGAGTCTGCTCACCCGCGGCCCGCGCCGCCACCCCGACGACCAACGGCCCTCAGCCGGCGGCGAGGTCCCGGCGGCGCAGCAGAGCGAGTCCGAGCAGGGCCAGCACAGCGGCGGCGACGCCCATCACCACGAGCGGCATCGCCTCGAGATCCTCGGAGGGCACCAGCGCGATGTGCTGCAGGGGCGAGAGGTCCATGGCCCAGTCCGGCAGGCCCAGCATCTGACCGAGGAAGGTGACCAGCGCGGTGTACACCACGAGCAGCCAGGCGAGAGGGGCGAGGCGGGACCCGAGCCCGTAGAGGGCGAGCGCGATCGCCGCATACAGCGCGACGGCGGGGAGATAGGTGAGCGCGGCGAGGGTCATCTCTCCGATCCAGGCCGTGTCCTCGGTCGCGCTCCACACGCCGATCCCGACGCCGAGGCCGAGCAGCACCTGCATCGCGGCGGTGCCCAGCAGCACGACCAGGAACCACTGCCCGGCCAGGCGCGCCCGGGACGTGCCGGCGACGAGCACGCCGGGGAGGCGTCCCGCGGTCTCCTCGGTGCGCATCCGGAGCATCCCGGAGACGGCGAGGGCGACCGGGCCGATCGCGAGCATCATCAGCACGAAGGCGGAGAACGAGCCGGTGAGGTCGTCGAGCCGGATCGGGGCCATGCCGGCCAGGTCCGGCAGGTTCTCCGCGAAGTCGGTGAGCGAGCTGGCGAGGGAGCCGAAGGCGAGCGCGAAGAGGAACAGTCCGATGCCCCAGGCCAGTTGGGTCCCGCCGAGCAGCCGGCGGGTGAGGCCGCCCGGGGCGAGCAGCGCCGCCGACGCGGCGGCGCGTCCGGCCGCCGCGGGGCGGAGCCCGGCCCCGAGATCGCGGCGGTGCGAGAGCCGGCCGGCGATCACCAGCAGTACGGCGACGGCGGCGAGGGAGACGAGCAGGGGCCACCAGCGCAGGTCCACGAAGGCGCGCGTCTGCTGCGCCCAGGCGAGCGGCGAGAACCAGGACAGCCACGAGCCGTCGCGTTCGATCACGTCCCCGATGCCGCGCACCATGAAGGCGAGCGCCAGGATCCCCAGCGCCGTGCCGGAGGCGGTGCCGGCGTGCTCGGCGAGCTGGGCGGTGACCGCGGTGACCGCGCCGAAGACCAGTCCTGTCAGGGCGGTCGCGAGCCCGAGCGCCAGCGAGTCCGCCGTCTCTCCCCCGCCGATCAGCATCCCTGCGGCCACCGCGGCGCCGAGGGCGAGGTTCGCCAGCGCCATCACCAGCAGGGCGGAGACCGACGGGGCGAGGCGGCCGGTGGGCAGGGAGCGCAGCAGCTCGAGCCGTCCGGACTCCTCCTCGCCGCGGGTGAGGCGGGCGGTGAGCAGGATCGACATGATCGCGGCCGGGACGAGCAGGTAGAGCAGCAGCTCGTTGGCGACCATCGCCCAGAAGGTGTAATGGTCGGCGGCGAAGAACGGGCCGGTCATCATCACGGCCGAGGGGTTGTCCAGCAGCGCCGCCCGGGCGTCGAGCGCGGCCTGGTCGGGGTAGACGTCCTCCATCGCATAGATCGAGGCGGGTACCAGGACGAGCACGGCCAGGGTCCAGATCAGGATGCCGCGCCGGGCGAGCCGGAGGTGGAGACGGAGCAGGGCGCGCAGCCCGGTGAGCGGGCCGGCCGCGCGGCGCTGCCCGCGATGGGTGGGGGCGGCGGTCGCGGCGGTCATGACTCGTCCTCGGACACGGGCTCGAGCTCGTCGCCGTAGTGGCGCAGGAAGAGGTCCTCGAGGGAGGGCGGGGTGATCGTGAGACCGGTGACGCCGAGGGCCGTGAGCACGGGCAGCACGTCGTGCAGCGCCCGGTCGTCCACGTCGAAGCGGAGGCGCCCGTTCTCGGCGACGAGGTCGTGGACCCCGTCGAGCCGGGTGAGCGGCGCAGGATCGGCGTCGGTCGTCGCGGCGACGGTGGAGCGGGTGAGGTGGCGCAGATCGGCGAGGGTGCCGGACTCCACGGCCTTCCCGGCGCGGATGATGGTGACGGTGTCGCAGAGCTTCTCGACCTCGGCGAGGATGTGGCTGGAGAGGAGCACGGTGCGGCCGGCGGCGCGCAGGCGGGCGACCTCGTCGGTGAAGATCGCCTCCATCAGCGGATCGAGGCCGGAGGTCGGCTCGTCCATGATGTAGAGGTCCACGTCGCGGGAGAGCGCGGCGACGAGCGCGACCTTCTGGCGGTTGCCCTTGGAGTAGGTGCGGGCGCGCTTGGCGGGGTCGAGCTCGAAGCGCTCGATCAGCTCCTCGCGTCGGCGGCGGTGGCGATCCCCGCTCTCGCCGCGGGTGAGCACGTCGATCGCCTCGCCGCCGGTGAGGCCCGGCCAGAGGTTCGTGTCGCCGGGGACGTAGGCGAGGCGGTGGTGGATCGCGACCGCGTCCCGCCACGGGTCCCTGCCCAGGACGCGAGCCGTCCCGGAGCTCGCCCGCAGCAGGCCCAGCAGCACGCGGATGGTGGTGGACTTGCCCGCGCCGTTGGGGCCGAGGAAGCCGGTCACCTCGCCGTGGGGCACGGTGAGGTCGAAGCCGTCCAGCGCACTCGTGGCGCCGAAGGTCTTGGTGAGGTCGCGGACGTGGACTGCAGGTCCCGAGCTGGTCACGTCGGGCTCCCGTCGGTCGGTGAGGTGGAGTTGGTGGTGTGCGCGCCCTCGTCGGCCGCGGTGTCCGTGTCGCTCTGTGCGGCGAGATAGGCGTCCAGCAGGCTCGCGTCGGTGAGCAGCGGGGTGGTGTAGAGCTCGAGCAGGGGCAGGGTCAGCGAGTCGGTGTATTCGCGCATCCACCGCGGGAGGTCCTCCAGGTCCATCGGCGCCCCCTGGCCGGGCATCTGCAGCACGAGGGAGCCGAGCGCCATGTGCGCGAGCACCCGCACGCGCGCCTCGGGGTCGCGGCTGGGGCTGAGCACCCCTGCCCGCTCCCCCTCCTCGTAGTAGTCCCTCGCATTGGCGATGAAGTCCTCGATCAGCCGCTGGGCGAGCGGGCCGCCGGCCTGGAGGCGGCGCAGCACGTAGCCCGTCTCGGGCGCGTACTGCTCCACGGCGGCGAGCTGGGCGAGCATCGTGCCCACGCCACCGGTCACCGCCGCCCTCTTCTGCTGCCGGGTGACCTCGAGGGCGCGCCGGTCGCAGGCCTCGAGGAGCTTCTCGCGCGAGCCGAAGTGGTGGATGATCAGGCCCGCGCTGACCCCGGCGTCCTGTGCGACGGCGCGCAGCGGGGCGCCCAGGCCGTCGACGGCGAAGCGTCGCATCGCGGCCCGGAGGATCCGCTCGTCGGCGGGGGCGGGCTCTGCCATGCGGCTCTCCTCGAGCATCGGGCCCGCTCCGCGGGAGCGCGCAGCCCTGTATTGAACTGACGTTCAACACGTTATACGTGTGTTCAATGCGAGGCAAGGGCTTCTTCGCCCGGAGAGGCGAGCGCGCCGGCCCCGAAGGGACCGGCGCGCGGCGGCGGAGGGCGTGAAGTGCTCAGCCCAGGGCGTCGAGCCCGCCCTTGGTGCGCAGCAGCGAGAGCACGAGGCCCTTGGGGTCGGCGGCAGGCTCGAGCGCGCACTCGTCGGGCTCGAACGACCATGCCGCGCGCAGCGCCCGGAACACCTCGAACTCCTCCTCCCCCGTCCTCAGCGGCACGGCCTGGTAGCCGCCCGCCTCGGGGAGGTGGATGATGAACGCTCCGGTCAGCTCCGGCATCTCCCGGGTGGAGCCGTCGTCGTCGAGCAGCAGCTCGGCACGGCACACGGCCACCCCCTGCAGCGCGTAGTCGCCGCGGACCTTCTTCGACGTCTTGATGTCGGCGCTGAGCAGGGTATTGCCGATTTTCACGATCGCATCGGTGGTGCCCGCGTAGCCGACGGAGTGGTTCACGACCGTCTGCTCGACCTCCACGAACTCGGGCTGGAAGTCGTCGAGGAAGCGGCCGTAGCCGTCCAGTCGCACCTCGGCGCGGGCGACGAGGCCGCGGAGGTCCTTCTCGGCGCCGAAGGCACCGGAGCCGGTGCGCATCCGCTCGATGATCCCGCCGATGTGGTCGGCGTCGGGCCGTGAGCCGCTGGTGCCCCAGTCCTCGCAGGCGGAGTGGACCAGGGTGCCGAAGTCCGAAGCGGCGGCGGTGTACTCCGGCGCCGCCGCGGCGATCTTCTTCTGGGTGCCCCAGCGGTCGCGGGTGACACGGGAGATCTCCGAGGCGGCGCGGTCGGGGTTCCGCTCGAGCCAGGCGTACATGTCCAGCGCCCGCTTCGAGGCCATGGTCGCGTACCAGCCCTGCAGGAAGTCCTTGGCGCGCATCCCCGCCACGGTGGTGATCGAGGGGTACATCAGCGGGCCCTCGGGCTCGAGGCGGTACATGCGGCCGCGCGGGGTGTCTGCGCTCAGGGAGGGGGTGGTCATCGGTCCTCGGAGGGGTGCGGGGGTCGCGCGGGGCGACGCGGGCGGACAGCCTCCCACGGTACGCGCTCGGCCGCCCCGTGCCTGTCCGCGGCGGGGCCGACGCGCCGGGGGCGGGCGCGTCTCACGTCAGCGGGAGGGCTCAGCAGGTCTCGCCGAAGATGATCTGCTCGGCGAGGGTGCGGGAGCGGCGGGTGACCTTGAGATAGCGGTCCTCGAGCTCCGATGCGGTGGCGTCGTCGCCGTCGATGAGCAGGGCCAGGGCCCGCAGGTCGTTCCGATCGCTGGGGAGCACCTCCCCCTCGCGCCCCTTCCACAGGAACAGCCCGCGCCGCAGCTGCCAGGCGAGCGTCCAGGCGGCCCGCAGCTCCTCGGCCTCGCGACCTTCGAGCAGCTCGGCCGCGACCGCGGCCTCGAGCTGGGCGAGGGTCGAGGTGGTGCGCAGGCCCTCGACCTCGTGGCCGTGCTCGAGGGCGAGCAGCTGCGTGCACCATTCGACGTCGGTCATCCCGCCGCGTCCGAGCTTGAGATGCCGGGCGGGGTCGGCGTTGCGGGGCAGACGCTCGGACTCCACCCGCGCCTTCATGCGCGTGATCGCCCGACGGTCCTGCTCCTCCAGACCGCCGTCCGGATAGCGGTGGCGGTCCATCTCCTCGGTCAGCCGCTCGCCGAGGGCCGCGGAGGAGACGACCACGCGGGCCCGCAGCAGCGCCTGCTTCTCCCAGGTCTCGGCATCCCGCCGGAGGTAGTCGATCCAGGACTCGGCGGTGCGGGTGAGCGGGCCGACCTTTCCCTCGGGGCGCAGATCGGCGCTGACCTTCATGTCGGAGCGGGCGACGGGGGCGTTGAGGATCTTCTGGATCTGGGTCGCGACGGCGTTCGTGATCTCGACGGTGTCGCGGCCGGCGCCCCGGTCCACGGCGATGAACTGCACGTCCGCGTCGGAGGAATAGCCCATCTCCCGGGCGCCGAAGCTGCCCTGGGCGATGATCGCCAGCTCCACGCCGAGCGCCCGCGCGGGATCCGAGCGTCGCTCGCGCAGCTCCTGCGCGGTGGTCTCGTCGACCTCGTCGACGCCGTCCAACGGCTCGGCCTCCTCGCCGACGACCTTCCGCTCGCGGGCCACGACGTGATAGGCGACCAGCAGCCCGGCCTCGAGCACCGCCTCGGCGAGGTCGGTGAGGGCACAGGCGACCTCCGCGGCGGAGGCGACGTCCGTGAGATGGGCGAGCGCGATCCGCAGCAGCTCGCGGCTGCGGGTGCGGCGCAGCACGTCCCGCGCCTCCTCGACGGTGTCCACGCGGGTGATCACGGCGAGGAACTCCCGGCCCAGCACCTCGCGGGACAGGGGGCGCAGCTGCTCGTCGCGGGCCAGCCAGCGCACCGCCTCCGGGATGCGCTCGAGCTCCTCGCCGACGTACCTGCTCGCCGCCAGCACTTTCGTCAGACGCTTCGCGGCGAGCCCGGAGTCGCGCAGCAGCCCCATGTACCAGTGGGCGGAGCCGATCTCGTCGGAGAGGCGGCGGAAGGCGAGCAGCCCCAGGTCCGGGTCGATCCCGTCGGCGAACCATTCGAGCATCGCCGGGAGCAGCTGACGCTGGATCCTGGCGCGTCGGGAGATCCCCTCGGTGAGGGAGGAGATGTGCGCGAGCGCCCGGCCGGGGTCGCGATAGCCGATCGCGGCCAGGCGCGCCTGGGCGTCCTCGGCGCTCAGCGCGATCTCCCCGTCGGACAGCTGCGAGGCGGTCAGCAGCAGCGGCCGGTAGAAGATCTCCTCGTGCAGCTGACGGACGCGTCGCCTGGTGCGCTGGTAGCGCCCCGCGAACTCGTCGGTGCCGAGGCCCATGCTGCGCGAGAGGCGGCGCAGGTCCGAGGCGGCGGTGGGCAGCACCTGGGTGCGGCGCAGGCGGTGCAGCTGGAGGCGGTGCTCGACGCAGCGCAGGAAGCGGTAGGCCTCGTCCATCTCGGCGACGTGGGTGCGGGAGATGTAGCCGCCTTCGCCGAGCCGAGCGAGGGAGTCGAGGGTGGAGCGGCCCTGGAGCTGTTCGTCGGCGCGGCCGTGCACCAGCTGCAGCAGCTGGACGGTGAACTCGACGTCCCGCAGTCCGCCGGGGCCGAGCTTGATGTTCCGGTCCACCTCGGCTCGCGGGATGTGGGCGACGACGCGGCGGCGCATCGCCCGGGTGTCCTCGACGAAGCCCTCGCGGGTGGAGGCCTTCCACACCCACGGCGCGACCATCTCCTCGTAGGCGGCGCCGAGCTCGCGGTCGCCGGCGGCGGCGCGGGCCTTCAGCAGCGCCTGGAACTCCCAGGACTTCGCCCATTCGGTGTAATAGCGGCGGTAGGAGTCCAGGGTGCGCACGAGCGGTCCGTCCTTGCCCTCGGGGCGCAGGTTCGCGTCCACCTGCCACAGCGATCCCTCGGCGGTGCGCTCGGAGCAGGCGCGGGCGAGCTCCCTCGCCAGCGCGGCCCCGATCGTGATCACGTCCTCCTCCTCGCACCCCTCCTGTGCGGGGGCGACGACGTGCATGACGTCGACGTCGGAGATGTAGTTGAGCTCCCGCGCACCGGTCTTGCCCATCGCGATCACGGACCAGCGCACCTGCTCGTGCCCCTCGACGGTGGCGCGGGCGATCGCGGAGGCCGCTTCGAGCGCGGCGTCGGCGAGGTCGCTGATCGCGGCGGAGACGCGAGGCTGGAGGGCGGCGGGGTCGGCGGCGACGGCGTCGGCCGCGGCGATCTGGGCCAGGCGCAGGTGGTAGCCGGCGCGCAGCGCATCCCTCTGCTCGCGGCCGCCGGAGCCCGCCACGGGCACCTCGGCCGACGGATCGGCGCCGACGGCCTCGAGCAGCGCCTCGCGCACCGCGGCGGCGGGGACCGCGAGCTCGTCGTCCCCCTCGCGCAGGAGCTCGAGCCTCTCGGGGTGGCGGGCGAGCACGTCGCCGAGCGCGACCGAGACGCCGAGCAGGTGGATCAGCCGGTGTCCCGGGGTGCCGACGGTGCCCACCCCGGCGAGGAACTCCTCGAGCACGGCGTCCTGGCCGGCCTCCCGGGCGGACTCCGCCAGGCGCAGCAGGCCGAGCACCGCGTCGTCCCCGTCGGCCGTCGCGCCGAGGGCCTCCGCGGCGCCGTCGCCGAGGCCGCGCAGCGCCGGTTCGGAGAGGAAGCGGCTGACACGGTCGGTGCGGCTGAAGCCGAGGCGGGCGAGGGCGCCGGTGGTGGTCGCCGGCTCCTCTCTGGCACCGGGCTGCTCGGGCGATGCGGACTTCGACGACGGCACGGTCTGCGACGTCGGTGCGTTCTCCTCCGGAGAGCCGTGCTTCTCGGGCGGTGGCGCGGCGTTCACGGCGTCCCCGTCAGACACGGCTGAAGGTCGAGCGGAGCTCGTGGTCGGTCACCTGTTCGCGATAACGGTGCCACTCCTCGCGCTTGTCACGGAGGAAGTACTCGAAGACCTGCTCGCCGAGCGTGTCCGCCATCAGCTCGGAGCCCTCGAAGACCTCCAGGGCGCGGAACAGGTCGGTGGGCAGCGGCTCGATGCCCATCGCGCGGCGCTCCCGCTCGGTGAGCTCCCATACTGCGTCCTCAGCGCCCTCGGGCAGCTCGTAGCCGCCCTCGACCCCGGCCATCCCGGCGGCGAGCAGCACGGCGAAGGCGAGATAGGGATTCGCCGAGGAGTCCAGCCCCCGGAACTCGACCCGGGAGGAGGTGGTCTTGGTGGGCTTGTGGAAGGGGACGCGCACCAGCGCGGAGCGGTTGTTGTGGCCCCAGCAGATGTAGCTCGGCGCCTCCTGCGCGCCCCAGAGACGCTTGAAGGAGTTCACCCACTGGTTCGTCACCGCCACGTACTCGGGGGCGTGGCGCAGCAGTCCGGCGATGAACTGGCGACCGGTGCGGGAGAGGCCGTACTCGGCGCCCGGCTCGTGGAAGGCGTTCTTCCCGCCCTGGAAGAGGGAGAGGTGGGTGTGCATGCCGGAGCCGGGCTGGTCGATCATCGGCTTGGGCATGAAGGAGGCGACCTGCCCCAGCGACAGGGCGACCTCCTTGACCACGGTGCGGAGGGTGACGATGTTGTCGGCCGTGGTGAGCGCGTCGGCGTAGCGCAGGTCGATCTCGTTCTGGCCCGGACCGTTCTCGTGGTGGGAGAACTCGACCTGGATGTTCATCGCCTCCAGGTGCTGGATGGCGGCGCGGCGGAAGTCCTGGCCCTGGCCGCGGTGGACGTGGTCGAAGTAGCCGGCGTGGTCCACCGGCCGCAGCGGGGAGCCCTCCTCGTAGGGCTGCTCGAAGAGGTAGAACTCGATCTCGGGGTGGGTGTAGAACTCCAGCCCCTTCTCCTCCGCGCGGGCGAGGGCGTCCTTCAGCACGCGGCGCGGATCGGAGGCCGCGGGCTCGCCGTCGGGGGTGAGGACGTCGCACATCATGCGGCCGGTCGCGTTGGTCTCGCCGCGCCAGGCCAGCAGCTCGAAGGTCGCGGGGTCCGGGCGCAGGATCATGTCGGATTCGTAGCTGCGGGTGAGGCCCTCGATCGTGGACCCGTCGATGCCGATGCCCTCGGTGAAGGCGATCTCGAGGTCCGCCGGCGAGATCGCGATGGACTTCAGCGTCCCCACGATGTCACTGAACCACAGCCGGATGAACCGCACGTCCTTGTCGGAGACGGTGCGGATGACGTCGTCATGGAGATGTCCCATGGGGTAAGTCTGCCTCAGGTCGCCGGCGCGGTGCGGGCTCCGGGCTCCCCCGGGCAGGATGCGCCCCGGTCTCCTCCGGAGGCCGGGGCGCATCACGGGCGGGGCGCTCAGCGACAGTCCGGTCGGTTCAGATCAGCTCGGCGGAGTTGACGTACCACTCGCCGTCATCGCCCTGCACCATCGAGATCCCCGCGTCCTCGCCCATGAAGCTGACGGCCGCCGTGCCGTCTCCGTTGTCGCTGGTCTTCACCATCGAGCGGTCGAGGGCATCGGCGACCGAGGGGTCGAACTCCGTGCCCTCCTCCTCGGCGCTCTCCTCGAACCCGGCGACGCACGACTTGGCACGCGAACCGGTCAGGCCGCTGCCGGTGGTGGGGTCCAGGGCCACCGCGCAGGCGCCCTGGGCGTCCCCGGAGGCGGCGGCCTTGACGAACTCGAAGGCCTGGTCCCCCGCGGCGGTGAGGTCCTCCTCGGAGATGGGCTCGCCCTCGGCCCCTCCGGCGACGTCATCGCCCTGGGCCCCTTCGGCGGCATCGCCCTCGGTGCCCCCGCCCTCGGCGTCCTCCCTCTCGGAACCCTCGCTCTCGGCGTCCGAGCCTTCGGACTCCCCATCGTCGTGACCGTACCCCGGCGGCGCGGGGATCAGAACGGGATCGAGAGGTACCACTGCCCGTCGTCGCCGCGTGTCATCGGGATCTCCACCGGCTGCTCGAGCAGGCTCAGCGAGATGGTGCCGTCGGCGGCGGGCTCGGCCTGGACCATCGAGGCCTCCAGCTGGTCGAACACCCCCGGTCCCAGCATCTCCTCGTAGTCCGCCATGGCGCCGCGCGCCCCGTCCGCGCACTGCTGCAGGCGCTCGCCCTCGGGGGCAGTGCCGGTGCCCGGGTCGAGCACGTAGCCACAGGCGGCCTCCCAGTCCTGGTCGTCGATCACGCCGAGGAAGCCGAGGAACCGGTCGGTCGCCGCGGAGAGATCCGCGTCGCTCACGTCGCCGCCGCCGTCGCTCGCCTCCGGGGCGGCGTCGGCCGAGGCGCTCGGCGTCGCACTGGGGGTCTCCGGGGCGGGCTGCTCGTCGTCCCCGCCGGTGCAGGCGGCGGTGCCGAGCGCGAGAGCGAGGGCGGAGGCGCAGGCGGCGATCCGACGGACGGGGCCGCGCAGGGGATGCGGTTCCATGGTGACCTCTTCTCGGCGACGTCTGCGCACGACGCTCCAAGGGTGGCACACGCCGGGCCCGCACCGCACCTGACCGGCGGGAACCGGGCGCCCCGGGGCGACGCGGACGGCGCTAGGCTGGAGCGCCGGATCCCCGTCCCCGTCCAGGAGCCCGCTGTGAGCACTGAGTCCCCCGCCACCGTCCCTGCCGCTCCGGCGAAGATCCGGCTGCGCCACCTCCAGCAGGCCAAGGAGCAGGGCCGCCCCTTCGCGATGCTGACCGCCTACGACCAGTTCTCCGCCCGCGTCTTCGAGGAGGCCGGGATCGAGACCCTGCTGATCGGCGACTCCGTGGGCACCACCGTGCTCGGCCACTCCTCGACCACCGCGACCACGCATGCGGACATGCTCGTGTTCACCGCGGCCGTCGCCCGCAGCGTCACCCGCCCGCTGATCGTCGCCGACCTCGCCTTCGGCACCTACCAGACCGGGCCGCGGGATGCGGTGCTGCACGGCATCGAGCTGGTGCGCGCGGGCGCCGAGGCGGTCAAGCTCGAGGGCGGCGCCGAGGTCGTCCCCCAGATCGAGGCGCTCGTCGCCGCGGGAATCCCCGTGATCGGGCACCTCGGCTTCACACCCCAGTCCGTCAACGCCCACTCCGGGCACCGGGTCCAGGGCCGCGGTGAGGAGGCGGCGAAGAAGATGCTCGCCGACGCGCTCGCGATCCAGGAGGCCGGGGCCAGCGCAATGGTCCTCGAGCTCGTGCCGGCGCGCGTCGCCGCCGAGGTCACCGCCGCGCTGCGGGTGCCGACGATCGGGATCGGCGCCGGGGCCGGCTGCGACGGCCAGGTGCTCGTGTGGCAGGACATGGCGGGCCTGTCCGGCTTCCGGGGGAAGTTCGTCAAGGCCTTCGCGGACCTGCGCGGCGAGCTGCTCGGCGCCGCGACCGCCTATCGCGCCGAGGTCGAGGAGCGCAGCTACCCGGGGGCCGAGCACTCCTTCGACTGACCGGACCGACGGGCCGGCCGCCCGCGCGGGAGCGGCCGGCCCTCACGCGGGTGCGGTCAGCCCGCGTGCACGCGGGCTCAGCCCTCCTCCCACTCCTCGTCGTCCTGCTCCCACTCCTGGTTGCGCTTCGCAGCGGTGCTCAGCGCGCGCTCGGCCTCCTCGCGCGTGGCGTAGGGCCCCATCCGCTCGGTGGCCGGGGACTGCGCCCCCTCCTCGACCACGCCGGTGCTCAGGTTGTAGTAATACTGCGTGCCCTCGGTCACGTCGGTCTCCTTCGCTGTCGGTGAGAGACTGGTGGACATGACTGTAGAGCAGGATTGGATCCGTCCCGAGGGGCGCGCGCTGCTGGTGCCCGGAACCCTCAGCCCCCGTCGGCCCGTGCCCGCGCACATCGAGCGCCCCGAGTACGTGGGCAAGGACGAGGCGGTCTCGGACACGGGTCCGTTCGTGCAGAGCGCCGACGTGATCACCCGCGTGCGCGAGGCCTCCCGCGTCGCGGCGCTCGCTCTCCAGGCCGCCGGCGAGGCCGCGCAGCCCGGCGTCACCACCGACCACATCGACGCGGTGGTCCACGCCGTGCTGCTCGAGAACGGCGCCTACCCCTCCACGCTCGGCTATCTCGGCTTCGAGAAGTCCTGCTGCACGAGCCTGAACGAGGTCATCTGCCACGGCATCCCCGACTCGACCGTGATGGAGTCGGGGGACATCCTCAACGTCGACGTCACCGCCTTCCTGCACGGCGTCCACGGCGACTGCAACGCGACCTTCCTCGTCGGCGACGTCGCCCCCCGCGCCCAGGAGCTGGTCGAGGTCGCCCACGACGCGATGCTGCGCGGGATCAAGGCGGCCCGGCCCGGCCGCGAGGTCAACGTGATCGGCCGCGTCATCGAGAAGTTCGTCTCCCGCCACGGCATGGAGTCGGTGCGCGACTACACCGGCCACGGCGTCGCCGAGGGCTTCCACAACGGGCTGGTCATCCCCCACTACGACTCCGCGCCGATGTTCGACGACGTCATCGAGGAGAACATGACCTTCACCATCGAGCCGATGGTGACGCTCGGCTCGCAGGCCTGGGACCAGTGGGACGACGGCTGGACGGTCGTCACCCGCGACGGCTCCTACTCGGCCCAGTTCGAGCACACCATGCTCATCACCGACGCGGGCCCCGAGCTCCTCACCGTCGTCTGAGACCGGTCCGTTCCCGGACCCCGCGGACCGCTCGCCGCGGGGGTCCGGCGGCCGTGCGGCGCCATCCTCGGACGTCCCCGTCGCGTGCCTGCGCAGCCCGGGTATCGTGGGCGCCCGAGAGAGGGCGCCGAGGACGGTGCCCCGGCACCGGGCGGGGCCTTCCCGCATCGCACGACCAGGGAGAGACGATGAGCAAGAAGGCCTTCGGGATCGACATCGGCGGCAGCGGCATCAAGGGAGCGCCCGTCCACCTCGGCAAGGGCGAGCTCTCCGCCGACCGGGTGCGGATCCCGACCCCGCAGCCCTCGACCCCTGAGGCCGTGGCCGACACCGTCGCCGAGCTCCTCGGCTCCTTCGACATCCCCGAGGACATGCCCGTCGGCGTCACCTTCCCGGCCGTGATCCAGGAGGGCGTGGCGAAGACCGCCGCGAACGTGGACAAGTCCTGGATCGGCACCGACGTGGACGCCCTGTTCACCGAGCGCACCGGCCACGACGTGTTCGTGGTCAACGACGCCGACGCCGCCGGCATCGCCGAGATGGAGTTCGGCGCGGGCAAGAAGAGCTCCGGCGTGGTGCAGGTGTTCACCCTCGGCACCGGCGTGGGCAGCGCGACCTTCGTCGACGGCCGCCTGGTGCCCAACACCGAGCTCGGCCACGTGCTCCTGCACGGCGACGACGCCGAGAAGTACATGGCCTCCTCCGCCAAGGAGCGCGAGGACCTGGACTGGGAGACCTGGGCCGGTCGCCTCCAGGAGTACTTCTCCCACATCGAGTTCCTCTTCAGCCCCACCCGCATCATCGTCGGCGGCGGCGTCTCGAAGAAGCACCAGAAGTTCCTGCCGCTGCTGGACCTCGAGGCCGAGATCGTGCCGGCCGAGCTGCGCAACGAGGCCGGGATCATCGGAGCGGCGGTGCTCGCCCATCGCGAGGAGAAGGCCCTGCGGAAGGGCAAGAAGAAGGACGACAAGCACCACGCCGGCAGCTGAGCCCATCGGCCGGGGCCGTCCCGCGGCCGGAGTGCCCCGTCGACCGGGCGATTCCGTCGCGGGCGCTCCCCTCGGGCGCCGCGTCCGTCGGGCGCGGCCCTCGCGGGGCTGCCCCGCGGGGCGGACCAGCCGGCCTGTAAGCCGGGTTCTGTGATCGGCAGCCATCCCTCTCGGGTCGCCGTTGCCGACGACCTCCAGCGGTCTACCCGGGAACTCGGGCCGGCGCCCTCATGCGTTCCCTGTCTGACCTTGCTCCCGGTGGGGTTTACCGTGCCGGTCTCGTCACCGAGACCGCGGTGGTCTCTTACACCACCCTTTCACCCTTACCGCCCCGCCCGAGGGCGCGGCGGCGGTCTGCTCTCTGTGGCACTGTCCCGCGGATCACTCCGGGTGGGCGTTACCCACCACCGTGCCGGATGGAGCCCGGACTTTCCTCGGCCCCGCAGCGTACGCCGCGGGGACGCGGCTGCCCGGCCGACTGGTCCGCCCGGCAGTCTACGCTCCCACCTGCACGTCCCCGTCCCCCGTGGACAGGCGCCCGCCCCGACGTGCCGAAGCTCTCGCGGCGTCCTCCCTCGCCCCTGCCCTGCCACCTCGGAGAATGGTCTGATGCTGATCCTGCTGCCGCCCTCGGAGACGAAGACCCGGCCCGCCGAGGTGGGGCGTCGTCCGCTCGACCTCGACGAGCTCGCGCTGCCGGCGCTGAGGGAGGCGCGCGGGACGATGCTGCGGGCCGCGCAGCGCACCGCCGCGGGGTCCGACGCCGCCTCCCGGCTGGGGGTCCCGGCCTCCTCCCCTGAGCTCGTCGGGCGCATGCTGCATCTCGAGCAGGAGCCCGCCGCCGCGCCGCTCGACGTCTACTCGGGGGTGCTCTACGACCAGCTCGAGCCGGGCACGCAGATTCCCGGCGACCGTCGCGTGCTGGTCCAGAGCGCCCTGCTGGGCCTGGTCGACGCCGGGTGGGACCGGATCCCCGCCTACCGTCTCTCCGCCTCCTCGCAGCTCTCGCGGCTGGGGAAGGCGGGTTCCTGGTGGGCGCCGCGGCTGACGCCGATCGCCGCACAGCTGCGCGAGGAGGAGGCCGCGGGGTCCTCGCCGCTGGTGGTCGACTGCCGCTCGGGCTCCTACCGCTCGATGATGGCGATGCGCAGCGGGGACGGGGTGCGGGTGCTGGAGGTCGCGCCGGTGCAGGAGAGCGGCGGGGTCCGCAAGGTCATCTCCCATGACGCGAAGCGCTACCGGGGCCTGGTGACCCGTGTCCTGCTGGCGGCGCAGGCCGCGCCCGCCACGGCGGAGGAGCTGGTCGACGTCGTCGGCGAAGGCCTCGCCGGGGTCTCGGGGCGCGGCAGCTTTCGGCTCGGCGTCGAGCTGGACGGGGACAGGCTCGTCGTGGTCGATCAGGTCGACTGACGCCGCCTCGACGGGCGTGGTCCGCCCGGCCGCGTCCCCCGGGTCCGGCCGAGCGCCGCGGCCCCGGCTCTCGGGCGGCCCGTCGCGTTCGGCCGGCCCGACCGGGCTCGGCCTACCCGACCGGGCTCGGCCTACCCGACCGGGCTCGGCCTACCCCACCGGGTTCAGCCGGCCCGGCCGCCCCACGGGTCGGTGACCTGCGCGGTGATCTGCACGTCGAGGCCCGGCAGCGCCTCCGTGAGCAGCTCGCGGGCGAGCGGGAGCCACAGCGCCTCGCTCGCGGCGTGCGGCACGTCGACCAGCGCCGGCACGGCGGCGGGGTCCGCCGCGGACTCGAGGTGCTCGAGCGCCGGGTGGTGGCGCAGGTCGGAGGTGATGTACGCGTCGGCACCGCTGCGCGTGGCGGCCACCAGGAAGGAGTCGCCCGCCCCGGGGCAGACGGCGACGGTGCGCACGGGACGCTCCGCCTCGCCCGTGTGCAGGATCCCGCGCGCGGTCGCGGGGACCAGGGCCGCGATCTGCTCGACGAGGCCGCCGACGGTGGTGGGCGTCGCCGGCTCGCCGACGGCGCCGAGACCGAAGCGGGTGGAGCCGTGACCGGCCTCCTCTCCCTCGTCACCGGGCAGCAGAGGGCGGGGGTCCTGCAGGTCGAGCGCCCGCAGCCAGGCGCCGACCGTGCCGCGCGTGGAGCGGTCCACGTTCGTGTGCCCGCACCACAGCGCCGTCCCGGCGCGCAGCAGGTCGGTGACCACCGCGCCCTTCCCGTCGTCGGCAGGCAGGAAGCTCGCCCCGCGCAGCAGCAGCGGATGGTGGGTGATCAGCAGCTCGGCGCCGGAGGCGACCGCCTCGCGGGCGACCGCGAGGGTCGGGTCCACGGCCAGCAGCACACGGGAGACCGGCGCCTCCCGCTCCCCGAGGACGAGGCCCGCGCGGTCCCAGTCCTCCGCCCAGGCGAGCGGATAGGCGGCCTCGAGCACGCCGACGACGTCGCCGACGGTCGCGGTGGTCTCGGAGGTCGCCGGGGTCCGGGCGCTCATGTCGCTCATCCGCGCAGCGCCCGCGTCTCGAGGAGCGCCGCCTGATAGGCCTTCCACGGCATGAGCACGCATTTGACCCGCGCGGGGAACTTCGCCGCGCCCATCAGCGCGACGCCGTCGCCGATCAGCTCCTCGTCGCCCTCGAGCCGTCCGCGGGAGCCGATCGCCTGCTCGAAGTGGGCGCGCACCGGCTCCACCTCCTCGACGCCGTGGCCGATCAGGAGATCGGCCATGATCGAGGCGGAGGCGCGGCTCATCGCACAGCCGACCGCGTCGTAGGAGACGTCCTCGATCCGCTCGGCGCCGTCCTCGGACAGATGCAGGCGCAGCGTGATCTCGTCGCCGCAGGTGGGGTTCACGTGGTGGACCTCGGCCTCGAACGGCTCGCGCAGCCCGGCGTGGAGGGGCCGCTTGTCGTGCTCGATCACGAGCTCGGTGTAGAGCGCGGAGAGATGGGTGCTCATGAGAGGGCTCCGAAGAACTCGACGGTGCGGGCGACGCCGTCGACGAGCGCGTCGACCTCGGCGTCGGTGGTGTGGACGGAGAAGGACGCGCGGGTGGTGCCGTGGATCCCGAAGCGGCGGTGCAGGGGCCAGGCGCAGTGGTGGCCCACCCGCACCTCGATGCCGTAGGAGTCCAGCACCTGGCCGACGTCGTGCGGGTGGCGGCCGGCGACGTCGAAGGCGACTGCTCCCGTGCGCTGCGGGGAGGCGGCCGGGCCGATGATACGCACCCCGTCGATCCCGGAGAGCCCATCGATCGCGCGCACGGTGAGAGCCTGCTCGTGCGCGGCGACCTGCTCCATGCCGAGCGCATCGAGATAGTCGCAGGCGGCGGCGAGACCGACGGCCTGGGAGATCGGCGGGGTGCCGGCCTCGAAGCGGGCGGGCGGCTCGGCGAAGGTGCTGGCCTCCATCGTCACCGTCTCGATCATCGATCCGCCGGTGAGGAAGGGCGGCATCGCCTCGAGCAGCTCGTAGCGGCCCCAGAGCGCGCCGATGCCGGTGGGGCCGAGCATCTTGTGCCCGGACAGGGCCGCGAAGTCGACGCCCAGTGCGGCGAGGTCGAAGGGCATGTGCGGCGCGGACTGGGCGGCGTCCAGCACCGTCAGCGCGCCGACCGCGCGCGCTGCCTCGACGAGCCGGCCGACGGGGTTGACCGTGCCGAGCACGTTGGACTGGTGCGTGAATGCGAGGATCTTCGTGCGCTCGGTGAGCAGCGAGTCGAGGTCCGTGAGATCGAGGGTGAAGTCCTCGGCCATGGGGATCCAGCGCAGGACGGCGCCGGTGCGGCGAGCCAGCTCCTGCCACGGGACGAGGTTCGCGTGGTGCTCCATCTCGGTCACGAGGATCTCGTCGCCCTCGCGCACGCGCAGGTGGCCGGGGGTGGAGGCATCGCCGTCGCCGAGGGAGCGGGCGACGAGGTTCAGCGCCTCGGTCGCGTTCTTCGTGAAGACGATCTCCTGCGCGGAGGGGGCGCCGAGGAAGGCGGCGAGCCGCTCGCGGGAGTCCTCGTAGGCGTCTGTCGCGGCCCCGGCCATCCGATGCGCGCCCCGCTTCACCGCGGCGTGGTCATGGGTGAGATAGGCGACCTCCGCGTCGATGACCTGCTGAGGGCGCTGCGAGGTGGCACCGCCGTCGAGGTAGATCATCGGGGTCTCGGGGTCGAGCATCCGCTGCAGGATCGGGAAGTCGGCCCTGATCGCGTCCACGTCGAAGGGTCTGGTCGCTGCGCTCACCTGCGGGGGCCTCCTGTGGTCGATGGCGGTCCGGCCAGTATAGGAACGCCCAGGATCCGGGGGCGGGGCCGTGAGACCCTGTGCACAGTCCGCCCTGCCCACGACCCCGGAGGTGCCCGTGGAGACCCTGATCCTCGCCGCGATCGCTGTGTCCATCGCAGTCTCCCTCGTCGTCATCATCGGCCGCATGCTGGTGCGCCGGCGCGAAGAGCGCGAGCAGTGGGAGCGGGACGGCCGCCCCGAGCCGCGCGAGCGGACCCCCGAGGAGAAGGAGCGCGACCGCCGCAGCGCCATCACCTGGGGCTGCCTCCTCGTGGCCGTGCCCGTGGTGCTGGTGCTGGCCTACTGGGTCAGCCGCTGACGCTGCCGCCCTTCGCGCGACGGAGGTCAGCACGGCCGCGATGATCGCGGGAGCCGTGCTCAGACTGTGCTCGACTCCGCGAGAAAGCCCCCGACCCAGCACTGTCAGTGCAGGTCGGGGGCTTCTCTTCGGGTGGGTCGTGAGGGGCTCGAACCCCCGACCTTCTGGGTGTAAACCAGACGCTCTGACCAGCTGAGCTAACGACCCGGAACGGGGCCTCCCCCGTCGGTGCGAGGTCACCCCCGTCAGGACGACGCCTCCCCCGTCAGGACCGGACCCCGTCGGTGATGGCGGTCACTTGGCGCGGCTGGCCAGGCGGGTGCCGGTCCAGTCGGCGGCCAGCGACAGCGAGCTCATCACACGCAGGCCCGCGATCTCGGCGCTCTCCTGGACCTCGCCCGGGGCGACATGCCCGGGCCGGCCGGCCTTCGGCGTGAGGACCCACACAGGGGCGCCCGCCTCGATGTTGCGCAGCGCGTCCACGAGGGCGTCGGTGAGGTCGCCGTCCTCGTCGCGCCACCACAGCACCACGGCGTCGACGATCTCCTGGGTGTCCTCGTCCTCCATCTCCTCACCGATCAGGTCCTCGATCGCGTCGCGGAGGTCGTGGTCCACGTCGTCGTCGTAGCCGATCTCCTGCACGATCTGACCCGTGGTGAGGTTCAGCGCCTCGGCGATGGCGCTGGGCGTGGGGGCGTCGGCCGACGGTGACAAGAAAGAACTCCTCAAGACGTGGTGTCAGTGCGAGCGCAGCATTCCGATCGGCCCGCACGGGCCCACCGCAGGTGCTGCGCGCGCCGATTCTATGCCACGGCGCACTCTCCTGCATTCCCGGCGCAGGACGTCGGCCCCGGCGTAGGCGGCAATGTCCCGAGCGTCACAGATGGGGAGGGTCTGTGAAGGTCCTCGGCGCGTCGCACGACGGTAGTCTGGGCGGAACCGAGGCCGACAGGAGCCGAGCCCACCGGCGTTCTTCAGCTCCCGCGGCCGGTCCATCGACTCCGGTAGAGAGAAGGACAGTGTGACTTCGCACGAGACCCCTCGTCCCATCGGCATCAACCTGCCGAGCCACGCGCAGGATCCGGACCCGGAGGAGACCCGGGAGTGGCTCGACTCGTTCGACGGACTCGTCGAGCACCGCGGCGTCGACCGGGCCTCCGAGGTGATGCAGAGCCTGATCCAGCACGCGCGCGACGAGGACCTGCACCTGCCGGACTCGCTCACCACGGACTACGTGAACACGATCCCCGCGGATCAGCAGCCCGAGTACCCCGGCGACGTGGAGCTCGAGAAGGAGCTGCGCAACATCAACCGCTGGAACGCGGCGATGGTCGTCCATCGCGCCCAGCGCCCCGGCGTGTCCGTCGGCGGGCACCTCTCCTCCTACGCCTCCATCGCCACGATGTACGAGGTGGGCTTCAACCACTTCTTCCGCGGACGCAGCCACCCCGGCGGCGGCGACCATGTCTTCTTCCAGGGACATGCCTCCCCCGGCATCTACGCCCGCGCCTTCGCGATGGGCCGCCTGGCCCAGGAGGACCTCGACGGCTTCCGCCAGGAGGTCTCCTCCGAGCACGGCATGCCCTCCTACCCGCACCCGCGGGCGATGCAGGACTTCTGGGAGTTCCCGACGGTCTCCATGGGCATCGGCCCGGTCAACGCGATCGAGCAGGCCTCCTTCGACCGCTACCTGCACCACCGCGGCCTCAAGGACACCTCCGAGCAGCACACCTGGGCGTTCCTCGGCGATGGCGAGATGGACGAGGTCGAGTCCCGCGGCGCGCTCCACATCGCCGCGAAGGAGCACCTGGACAACCTCACCTTCGTCATCAACTGCAACCTGCAGCGCCTGGACGGCCCGGTTCGCGGCAACGGCAAGATCATCCAGGAGCTCGAGAGCCAGTTCCGCGGCGCGGGCTGGAACGTCGTCAAGGTGATCTGGGGCTCGGGCTGGGACCCGCTGCTCCAGGAGTCCACCGACGGCGCGCTCATCGACCTGATGAACGCGACCCCGGACGGCGACTACCAGACCTACCGCGCGGAGAACGGCGCGTTCATCCGCGACAACTTCTTCGGCCGCGACCCGCGCACGAAGGCGCTCGTCGAGGACCTCTCCGACGACGACATCTGGTGGAAGCTCAACCGCGGCGGCCACGACGCCAAGAAGATCTACGCCGCCTTCCAGCAGGCGATGACGCTGAAGAACGGCAAGCCGACCGTCATCCTCGCCCACACCATCAAGGGCTACCGCCTGGGCTCGAACTTCGCCGGTCGCAACGCGACCCACCAGATGAAGAAGTTCACGATCGAGGACCTCAAGGCGCTGCGCGACACCCTGCGCATCCCGATCTCCGACGAGCAGCTCGAGTCCGGCAGCGTCTACGACGCGCCGTTCTACCTGCCGGGCGACGACTCCCCGGTCATGCAGTACCTCAAGCAGCATCGCGAGGCGCTCGGCGGCCCGGTCCCCTCCCGCAGCACCGAGCACAAGGCGCTCGAGCTGCCGGGCGACAAGGCCTACGAGGTCGTCCGGCGTGGCTCCGGCAAGCAGGAGATCGCCTCGACGATGGCGCTCGTGCGCCTGCTCAAGGACCTCATGCGCGACAAGGAGACCGGCAAGCGCTGGGTCCCGATCGTGCCCGACGAGGCCCGCACCTTCGGCATGGACTCGCTGTTCCCGACGGCGAAGATCTACAACCCCGACGGGCAGAACTACCTCTCGGTGGACCGTGACCTGCTGCTGGCCTACAAGGAGTCGACCTCCGGCCAGATCAAGCACATGGGCATCAACGAGATCTCCTCGACCGCGGCGTTCACCGCGGCGGGCACCTCGTACGCCACGCACGACTACCCGATGATCCCGTTCTACATCTTCTACTCGATGTTCGGGTTCCAGCGCACCGGTGACTTCTTCTGGGCCGCCGGGGACCAGATGGCCAAGGGCTTCGTGATCGGCGCGACCGCCGGCAAGACGACGCTCGCGGGCGAGGGCCTCCAGCACATGGACGGCCACTCCCCCGTACTCGCCTCGACCAACCCCGGCACGGTGATCTACGACCCGACCTACGGCTACGAGCTCGGTCACATCATCCGCGACGGCCTGCAGCGCATGTACGGCGAGGACGACCGCCTGCAGGAGGTCTTCTACTACATCACCGTCTACAACGAGCCGATGGTGCACCCGGCCGAGCCGGAGGACCTGGACGTGGAGGGCCTGCTCAAGGGCATGTACCTCAACGAGGCCGCTCCCGAGGGCGACGGCCCGGTCGCGCAGCTGCTCGCCTCCGGCGTGGGCGTCCCGTGGGCCAAGCACGCCCGCGAGCTGCTCGAGCAGGACTGGGGCGTGCGCGCCAACGTGTGGTCGGTGACCTCGTGGACCGAGCTGCGCAAGGAGGCCCAGGAGGCCGAGAAGCACAATCTCCTGAACCCCGAGGACCAGCGCACCCCGTGGCTGGAGCAGCGCCTCGACGGCGTCGAGGGCCCGTTCGTGGCCACCTCCGACTACGACTTCATGGTCCCGGACATGATCCGCGAGTGGATCCCGGGCCGCTACGGCGTGCTCGGCGCCGACGGCTGGGGCTTCTCCGACACCCGCCCGGCCGCCCGACGCCACCTGAAGATCGACGCGCACTCGATGGTCGTCAAGACCCTCCAGCTGCTCGCCAAGGACGGCAAGGTCGACCCCTCGGTCGTCCGCCAGGCCATCGACAAGTACGACCTGACGAACGTGAACGCCGGCGAGTCCGGCTCGTTCGGCGGCGAGTCCTGATCACCCCGTCGGGCCGCTCCTCCGTGCGAGGGGCGGCCCGACGGCCGCTCTCCCCCGTCGGCCCGCTCCGCCTCGCGAGCGGGCCTTCCCCTTCTCTCCCCTGGAGGTTTCCCGTGCTCGCGATCGTCTGCCCCGGCCAGGGGGCCCAGAAGCCCGGCTTCCTGAGCCCCTGGCGTGAGCTGCCCGGCGTGGAGGAGTCCCTCGCGGGGCTCTCGGAGGCTGCAGGCATCGACCTGCTGCGCCACGGCACCGAGTCCGACGCCGATACGATCCGCGACACCGCGGTCGCCCAGCCGCTGCTGGTCGCCGCGGGCATCGTCGCCGCGTCGCAGCTGCGCGCCGAGGAGGACCTCCCGGCAACCGACGTGCTCGCCGGCCACAGCGTCGGCGAGCTGACCGCCGCGGCGCTCGGCGGGGTGCTCTCCGACGAGGACGCGATGCGCCTGGTCGCGGTGCGCTCGCGCGCCATGGCCACCGCCGCCGCGGCCGAGCCGACCTCGATGGCCGCCGTCGTCGGCGGCACCCGCGAGGACGTCCTCGCCGCGATCGAGCGCCACGGCCTGCACCCCGCGAACATCAACTCCGCCGCCCAGGTCGTCGCCGCCGGCAGCGCCGAGAGGATCGCCGCGCTCGGGGAGGACGGCCCGGCGAAGGCGCGCGTCATCCCGCTGCAGGTCGCCGGGGCCTTCCACACCCCGTACATGGCCGCCGCGCGCGAGGAGCTCGCCGCCTTCGCGCCGACGCTCTCCCCCGCCGACCCGACCCTCCCGCTGGTCTCCAACGCCGGCGGCGAGGTCGTCACCTCCGGCGCGCAGTACCTCGACGCGATCGTCACCCAGGTCGCCTCGCCCGTGGACTGGGAGGCCTGCATGGCGACCTTCCGCGACCGCGGCGTGACCGCGATGATCGAGGTCGCCCCCGCGGGCACCCTCACCGGACTCGCGAAGCGGGAGCTGAAGGGGATCGCGCTGGCGAACCTCAACACGCCCGACGACCTCGAGGCCGCCCGCGCCCTGGTGCGCGAGCACGCCGGTCGTGCCCCGTCGGACCGAGAGGCCTGACATGGCGATCACCCTCACCGCCCCGCGGACGGTCCCCGGCTCGCAGGTCCTCGCCTACGGCGCCGCCCGCGGCGACCTGGTCGTCCCCAACGACGACCTCGTCGGCCCGATCGACTCCTCCGACGAGTGGATCCGCCAGCGCACCGGCATCGTCACCCGCACCCGTGCGAGCGCCGAGGTCGGCGTCAAGGACCTCTCCCTCACCGCGGCGAAGGAGGCGATCGAGCGCTCCGGCGTCGCGCTGGAGACCCTCGACGCGATCATCGTCTCGACGATCTCCTTCCCCTATCCGACCCCGTCGCTCGCGACGCTGCTGGCGGGCGAGCTGGGCCGGCCCGACGTCATCGCCTACGACATCTCCGCGGCCTGCGCCGGCTTCGCCTACGGCATCGGGCAGGCCGACTCCCTGATCCGCTCGGGCGCCGCCCGGAACGTGCTGGTGATCGGTGCGGAGAAGCTCTCGGACTTCGTCTCCCCCGCCGACCGCTCGATCTCGTTCCTGCTCGGGGACGGGGCCGGTGCCGCGGTCGTCGGCCCGTCCGACACCCCGCGCATCGGACCGACGGTCTGGGGCAGCGACGGCGACCACTGGGACACGATCCGGATGACCGGCTCGTCGATCGACTTCCGCGACGGGAAGGCCGAATGGCCCACTCTCGAGCAGGACGGCCGCACGGTGTTCCGCTGGGCCGTCTGGCACACCGCGAAGAAGATCCGCGAGATGCTCGAGCTCTCCGGCATCGGCATCGAGGACGTGGACGTGTTCGTCCCCCACCAGGCGAACATGCGCATCATCGACGAGCTCGCCAAGCAGCTGAAGCTGCCGGAGGACGTGGTGATCGGCCGCGACATCGCCGAGACGGGCAACACCTCCGCCGCGTCGATCCCGCTGGCCACCCACCGCCTGCTCGAGGAGGGCGCAGCGAAGAGCGGCGACGTGCTCGTGCAGTTCGGCTTCGGCGCCGGGCTCGCCTACGCCGGCCAGGTGCTGGTCCTCCCCTGAGCCCCGCCCGGGCCGCCGGGCACCGCCCGGACGACTGTCACCCGCATCACGACCGGGAAGTAACATCGTTCGGCCTGACCGGAACAGCACAGCGTCCCGGGTAGTCTGTCCCCGCCACACAATCCGAACACCCTAAGGAGCACCCATGGCACACACCGAGAACGAGATCCTCGAGGGCCTCGCCGAGATCGTCAACGAGGAGACCGGTGTCGCCACCGAGGACGTGAAGCTCGAGAAGTCCTTCACCGACGACCTCGACATCGACTCCATCTCGATGATGACCATCGTCGTGAACGCGGAGGAGAAGTTCGACGTGCGCATCCCCGACGAAGAGGTCAAGAACCTCGCCACCGTCGGCGACGCCGTCAAGTACATCGCGGGCGCCCAGAACTGAGCCCCGCCTGACGCCCGGGACGGGTTCGTCCCGGGCGTCGCCGTTCCCCGTCTGCCCCGACCCGGAGGTCCGCATGTCCGCTTCCCGTTCCCGAGTCGCCGTCACCGGCCTCGGCACCGTCAACCCGCTGGGCGCGGATGTCGCCTCGACGTGGGAGGCGGCGCTGGCCGGGACCTCCGCGGCCCGCACCCTCGAGAACGACTGGAAGGAGTCCTACGGGCTCTCCGTCGACTTCGCCTGCCGTCTGGTGCCCGGGGCGCTGGACTCCCTGAGCCGTCCCGAGTCGAAGAAGCTCGACCCCTCCGGCCAGTACGCGATGGTCGCCGCCCGCGAGGCCTGGGCCGATGCGGGCGCCCCCGACGTCGACCCGACCCGCCTCGGCGTGGTCGTCGGCACGGGCATCGGCGGCATCTGGACGACGCTGGACCAGTGGGACGTCGTGCGCGAGCGCGGCGCCCGCCGCGTCAACCCCTTCACCGTGCCGATGCTGATGGCGAACTCCTCCGCCGCCAACATCTCCATGGAGCTCGGCGCCCGCGCCGGCGCCCACACCCCCGTCTCCGCCTGCGCCTCCGGCTCGGAGGCCGTGGCGCTGGGCATAACCATGATCCGCGACGGCCGGGCCGACGTGGTCGTCGTCGGCGGCACCGAGGCGTCCATCCACCCGATGACCATCGCGGCCTTCGCGAACATCCGGGCCCTGTCCACGCGCGTCGACGATCCCGAGCACGCCTCGCGTCCCTACGACGTGGACCGCGACGGCTTCGTGCTCGGCGAGGGCGCGGCGATCCTGGTGCTCGAGAGCGAGGAGCATGCGAAGGCCCGCGGCGCCCGCGTCTACGGCTACGCCGCCGGCCGCGGCATGGCCTCTGACGCCCACCACATCTCGGCCCCGAATCCCGAGGGGCAGGCCGCCGCGGTGCGCGAGGCCGTCGAGGACGCCGATCTCGCCGCGGCGGACATCAAGCACCTCAACGCCCACGGCACCTCGACGCCGCTGGGCGACGTCGGCGAGCTGAAGGCCGTCTCGGACGCGCTGGGCGGCGAGACCGATCAGATCGTCGTCACCTCGACGAAGTCGATGACCGGCCACCTGCTCGGCGGCGCCGGCGCGCTCGAGACCGTGTTCTCGGTCCTCGCCGCGCACCACCGCACCGTCCCGCCGACGATCAACATCGAGAACCTCGACCCCGAGGCCCCGATGGCGATCGCGAACGGCGCCCCGGCGCAGCTCCCCGAGGGGGATCTCGCCGTGCTCAACAACGCCTTCGGCTTCGGCGGCCACGACATCGCGCTGGTGGTCACCACGGCCTGACCGGCACCGCTGCCGCAGCGCTCGCGAAGGGCGCCCGCTCCCCTCGGGGAACGGGCGCCCTTCGCGCATCGGAGCACCGTGCGGCCGCGGCCGCCGCGCGCTCAGCTCACGCGGTGCAGCCAGCGCATCGGCACGCCCTCGCCGGCGTGGCGGTAGATCTCCAGCTCCTCGTCCCACGGCTCGCCGAGCGCGATGCCGAGCTCGCGCGGGAGGGCGCGCGGGTCGGAGCCGGCGCGCTCCATGCAGCCGCGCACGTGGTCCTCCGTGAGGACGATGTTGCCGGCGTGGTCGGTCGCGGCGTGGTGGATGCCGAGCTCGGGGGTGCAGCTCCAGCGGGCGCCGTCGACGGCGGCGGTCGCCTCCTGGGTGACCTCGAAGCGCACCTCGTGCATGCCGCGCAGCGCGCTGACCAGGCGTGCGCCGGTGTCCTCACGGCCGCGCCAGGTCATCTCGGCCCGCTGCAGGCCGCGGCCGACGGGCTGGTCCTCCCAGCGGATGCGTGCAGGCATGCCGAGGACCCCGCTGGCCGCCCATTCGATGTGGGGCGTGAGGGCGCGCGGGGCCGAGTGGATGTACAGAACGCCCTGGGTCATCTCGTTCCTTCCGGTGTCCGATGCGTCTTCCCCAACGAATCGGAACCCTGGACGGAGCTGATGGCAGCGCGTGCTGGTCCAAGACGAGCTTAGAGGGTCTCCCTGATCTGGCGCAACGCGCGCTTCTTCACGGAGCGCTCGAGGCCGTCGATGTAGAGCTCCCCGTCGAGGTGGCCGACCTCGTGCTGGATGAGGCGTGCGATGATCCCCTCGCCGGCCAGCTCGATCTCCTCGCCCTCGAGGTCCCTGCCCACGCAACGGGCGTAGGCGGAGCGGGTGCGCGGGAAGAAGAGCCCGGGCACCGAGAGGCAGCCCTCGTCGTCGTGCTGCAGCTCCTCGGAGAGCTCCACGATGACGGGGTTGAGGATGTAGCCGAGCTCGCCGGTCTCCACGAGGTGCCAGGAGAAGGCGCGCTGGCCGATACCGATCTGGTTCGCGGCCACGCCCGCGCGGGCGGGGTCGTCCACGGTGTCGAGCAGGTCCCGCACGAGGGTGCGGGTGCCGTCGGTGACCGTGCGGATCGGGTCGCACGGGGTGCGCAGGACGGGGTCGCCGACGACCCGGATGGGACGGACGGTCACGCCTGCTCCTCCCCCGGCTCCGCGCCGAGCACCCGGTGGGTGACCTCGACGCCGGGGACGACGCTGCGCTCGACGGTGCAGCCCGCGGCGACCGCCCGGCCGAAGACCTTCGCGACCGTGGCGATCTCCTGCGCGGTGAGCCCCTCGAGCGGGAGCTGCACCTCCTCGGCGATCGACAGGTAGCGGTTCTCGGCCTCGTCGGAGGTGCCGTGGGCCCACATCCGCGCCTCGAAGTCCTCGCCGAGGCGGCGGGCGAGGTTCACGTCGCTGCTCATCCCGGCGCAGCCGATCAGGGCGAGCTTGAGCAGCTCGCCGGGGCTCGCCTGGCCCTCGCCGTGGCCGATCGGGATCTCGACGCCGCGCTGGGTGCGGCCGACGAGGGTGCGGTGGCCGGTGCGGTCCGCCCACACGCTGCCGGGGCCGAAGTCCTCCGGGAGCGGGAAGCGGTCATCGGGCAGGGAGGGCATCGGCATGCTCCTTCAGGGGACCGGAGGAAGAAATGACTCAGCCCCGGACGAGGCCGGGGCTGAGTCTCAGGGGCTCCCGCAGTTGGATTCGAACCAACAACCCTTCGATTAACAGTCGAATGCTCTGCCGTTGAGCTATGCGGGATCGACCTGGACGACTGTAGCAGGATCGGGGCGGGGCTCGCATCCCGGAACTCCTTCACGACCGGCCACTATGACGAAGGTTACGCGCCCGCGCCGGGTCCCGTCGTGGATGCTGACGCGTCATCGCCCGGACCGCCGCCCCCGGATCGAGGAGGTCGTCATTCCTCCGGAGCACCTCGAGAAGGCGGGTGGCGCCGCAGCGACCGGACAGCCCGTCCGAGGCGGAGTGCCCGCGGGGCCCGCGGCGCGGCGTCGAACCAGGTCATGCGGCCGTGCGTGGTAGATTCGTCCGGGCCCTCTCGCGGGGCCACGGCCCAGTAGCTCAGCCGGTCAGAGCAGCGGACTCATAATCCGTCGGTCGCGGGTTCAAGCCCCGCCTGGGCTACCTGACCTGCAGTTTCACCCTCTCCGGTACATTCCGGAGCGGGGAGGAGCGAGTTAAGAGCGAGAAATGACCTCTCGTGTGTCATGCGAGAGCCTCCGCCGCGGCGCCCACATCAACGCTCTTGTGGTCCACGTAGCTCGCCCAGGACGTCGCCGGATCGTGCCCCATGACGGCCATGATCACTCGCGGATCGACGTTCGCATCCATGAGCTGACGCTCCACGGTCCGACGTAGCGTGTGGAAGGTCGCCCAGGGGAAGCCGGCACGGTCGAGCTTGCGCCGCACCGCCTTACGGGCCGTCACGGCATCGGGCACTCCCCCGGTCTGGGCCGGGAACACGAACTTCACCGCTGGGTCGCTCACCTTCGTGCCGCGCCGACCGATACCCGCCTTCTCCTTCCGGGCCCGGAGCAGCTCGACAGCGGCCGGAGGCAGCGGCACCGTGCGCCGACTGGACTCACGCTTCAGGAGCGGTTCCCACGTTCGATCCGCTCCACTGCCGTACACCTGCCCCTCGACGGTCAGGAACGACGTCTTCTCGCCGAGGTGGACGTCCTCCCAGCGCAGCGAGTTCGCCTCGTTGATCCGGAGCCCGGTGTAACTGCCGAGGATGATCAGGTCGGCGACGTCAAGTCGCTGCTGGGGATGCCGCACCTTCACCTCCTCGCGGAGCGTTGCGAGCTGCGCATCGGTGAGGGAGTTGTTCAGCGGCCGACGGGCGCCGTTTCTGTAGACCCGGTTCGAGGGAGCACTGGTCGGCTTGGGCAACGGCAGCCCGACCGCCGGGTCGATCGTGATGTGTCTCAGAGCAATCGCACGGGCAGTCGCCTTGCGCCACAGCGCCCGGAGATGCGGGAGGGATCCGGCACCGAGGGCTGCGACACGCTCGAGCTCGTCGGCCAGGTCCGCGGGAGTGAGCCGGTCGATACGGATGCCGTGCACGCGGGACTCGTGCTGGACCGTCTCCTTCAGGTGCGATCGACGCTCCATGGTGGACTCGTCGAGCTCGGGTGCGGGGTGGCCGCCCCAGAGCCTGGCGATGCTCGCGTACTTCAGGATCGAGTTCGGGGACTTGACCTTCGGGTCCCGTCCCTGCTCGATCCGCTCCACCACCCAGGCGATGAGGTCGCCGAGGGTCGGGATCGAGTCTTCGGGGTCGAGGATTCCGCGTCGCTGCTCGGCGAGGACCAGTTCAAGTGCCGCCAGCGCGCCAGTCGGGGTCAGGCCCGAGCGCGACACCTTGGTGGTCGTCCCGTCGGGGCGCCCCATGCGGGTCTGGGCCCTCCATTGACGTCCTCGCTTGGCGCGGGCCAGCACCGGATCCGTAGGGTTGGCTGCTCGCCAGGGTCCCCCGTCGGTGCGGACGTGGTATCCGATCGCCGTGATGTCTCCCGGTGCGGTCTTACGCCGTGCCATCTGTCGATCGCCCTTCGGTCGAGTATCTGGAGAGTCAGGGGCTCGTGCGGCGTGACGCCCGGAGCTCCGTCGCCGGCGGCCGCGGGGTCTCGGCGGCGTTGTCGGTGTCGTTCAGCGTAGCCGTGAGCGCTTCGCGGCCCTCGAGCGATGTGGATGCAGCGTGATCGCTCCCCACCCTCCGACAACCAGGAAGCAGATTCAGTCCGGCGGACAGTGCGAGAGGGTCACTCATGATGCGCGGCCCGGTCATTTACTGCCCGACCCTCAATTCATGGGCGCTGCACACAGTATGCACCCGGAGCATCATCCAATTCTAATGTCCGATAATGGCCGTTACCGGACATGAGGATGTTTCAGCGACACAGCAACTGTCCAGTCCACAGCACCTGCCGTCCACCTCAGGTAGTACGGTGGTTATATTCTGCCCGATGCTCACTTCACGCCTTTTCACGGCAACTGCCCGGTGCTCGAAAAGGCGATCCCGGTATGGAATGCTTTGCTGATGCCCACCGTCCGCAGCACGAAGCCGAATCTCGACGAGCAGCTCCCCGTCGCCCTCGCCGCGCGCATCATCGGCATCGACCGCGCCGCCCTCGCCCACCTCGTCGACCATGGACTGGTGCCCCGGCTCGATCTCGAGGCCGTGCGTGCGTTGGCGGCCAGTGGCGAGGTCGCCGCCAGGACCACCGACGATCCAGGGCATCTCGTGATCCGCATGGACATCGACCCCGCCATCGAGCGGATCGGGGACTCGAGCGACGACGACCTGGCCCACGCCGCCGAAGGCCCCCACCGACTCCCCGAATCAGCGGCGGGCCGCGGAGTACTGCTGTGCGTACGGTCGTTCATCGTCGCGACCGGGCGTCTCGTCGCTGTCGGCGCTCCCATCGCCGTTCGTACCGACCGGCGGGGACGAGAGATCTCCGGACGCACCATCACAGTCCACATCGAGCACCGCCTCAGCGACCTTACAACGCGCCCGTCGAAGGCTGTCGGAGATGCCCGGTGGCTCGGCCGGCGGGCTCGAGTCGGCACTGGCGGCGCGGTGCTCCCCCTGCAGTCCTGATTCACAACGGCGCTAGCCGTGGCCAGCTGGGCACTGTGGCCGTCCCGCGAGGTGATCGCTTCGCCCACTCCCGTCATACCCGGACGCACCGGGGGTACGAGGAGCAGGAGCCGTCATGACCGCCACCGCCCAGCACACCGCACCCCACTCGCACACCGCGCGCGCCCAGCTGCGCACTGCCGAGTTCAGCGATGACGCCGAGATCCTCGACGAGCTCGCCCGCGGCCAAGTGTCCGAAGAGGTGCTGCGGAAGATCGCGCACAACCCGGCGACCCGTGAGGCGACCCTCGCGCATCTGGTCGAGCTCGACGAGCGCTGGCTCACTTACCCCGTCACCCAGCGCCGCGACCTCTCCCCCGGGTTCATCGACCGGATCGCCCGGCGACTCACCGACCGGAACGCGATATTCCACGCCTCCTCGGCGCCCAACGCCTCTCCGGAGACGCTCCGTTTCCTGGCCGCCCATCCGTCGGCGCCCCCGGCGACCCTCGAGACGGTCACCCAGCGGCTCGGCGAGAGGGCCACCCCCGCCGCGTGACCGCAAGAGCGGAACGCAGGCTCTTCGAGCATCGGGCGCTTGCCGCGATAGCGTGAACGTCCCGCGAGAAGCGGGCTTCGCCCACTGGCATGGGGCTCGGAGAAGCCGGGAGGGAGGGGGTCGAGGTGGCGCTGACGCACTACGAGACCCTCGGCGTACCCCGGAACGCCTCGAAGGCCGAGATCACCAGTGCGTTCCGCACCCAGATGCGGGCGCTGCACGGTGATGCCGGCGGCGACGACGAGCTCGCCAAGCACGTCAGCTCCGCCTACAACGTCCTGTCCGATGCGTCGCGCCGGGCCGCTTACGACCGCGCCCTCACACCTCAGCCCCCGCCGCCGCGGAAATCTGCCACGCCGCGTCGCCGCGTGTTCCACGCCGAGCAGGAGCCCCGCGCCGCGTCGATGCTGGACGTCGATCCCACCGGGTGGGACTGGTACACACCGCCCGAGGAACGCATCGACGGCGCCGACGCGAAGGGTGGGAGTCGACGGCCGCTCCGCATGGCCCTGCTCGCAGTCGCCGTCATCGCATGGGTGCTGGCCGGGGCCGCTGCCGCCACGACGCTCGGGCTACCTCTCGCCCGCATCGACGCGCTCTCCACCTCGGTCGCACTGCTGTGCGGTGTCGGTGCACATCTGATCTGGTCCGCCCTGGTCATCACGCGAACCCTCACCCGGAAGTGGGGATTCATCGCTGCCGCACTCGTCACCACGGTCGGCGCCGTAGTCATCTACCTCGACGCTGGCACTCCCCTGCCCATGGTCGGGAGTGTGCTGTGCCTGCTCGCGACGGTGCTCACCACCTACCTGTCCTTCGGCATGCTGCTGTCCCGGTCGCCGCGGCAGGACGGGATCATCGACTCCTCGTTCTTCACGCAGGTCGGCTCGACCTCGCTCGGTTCCCGGCATCCAGACGTAGATCGACTTCTCGGCGCTCTCACGGGAGCGTTCGGCCATCGCGACGGGGTACGCGTGATCCTGCTGCCGGATCGGGTGACGCCACGACCCGGGGTGTCCCGGGTCCGGGCGCAGGTCGCTGTCGTCGTCGGACGCGCCGTGTACTTGATTGCGACCCCTCCTCTCGGCGCCGACGGGCTCGAGATCGCGGGATCTGAGATCCTCGCCGACGGCCAGGTCCACCGAAACGTCGTCTATGACGAGGTAGTGGCCCTCCGCAGGAACTTCGGCCGCGAAGCAGACGTGCACGGCTACGTCATCCCCACGAACCTCGCATCTGCCCCCGCGAAGCTCGAGCTCGCAGGTGGCGTTGCCTTCGGCACCCTCACCCAGGTCCTCGATGCGATCGGGGCCAGCGCTGGCCCGAACCTCGATCGGCCGAACACGCTGTTCCGCCACCGCGCGCTGGAGTCGATGGCGCTCCTCGTCTGGCCCGCGCCACTGAACCGGTCGGCTGCGGTCAGTGCGCGCGTCGGTAGTCGGCGAACAGATCCCGCGCCACGTCCAGCACTTCCCGCAGACGCACACTGAACTCTCGCCGCGCAGCCGGCTCCGTGATGCCGAGGCGCTCAAGGAGCTCCCGCCGGGTCGGAAACTCACCAATCTCATGATCGGCGAAGTACGCCCGCGCCACGTCGACCAACAAGACCGGCGCCCGCTTCAGGCGCCGAGCGCGGCACGCTTCCCGCTCACGATCCAGCCGCCGGCATCGGCAGATCACCGCTTCGATCCGATCCGCCCAGTTCAGCGACCCCACTTCCGACACTGCGGGGACCGCGATCCGACCCTCCACCTCGGCCGATGCGCCGTCCAGCAGCACAACACGCGCTGGACGTAGATCGTCCCGGGAGATGAGGACGGCCTGGCGCGCCGCATCCTTTCGGGTGGCCCGCATTCGGTCGTTGTGGAAGTCGACGAGCTCGGCATCCGCTGCCGCACGGCCATGCTCGATCTCGTACAGCTGGCGAGACTTCGCGACGTGCGCGCCCTTCCGGTCCTGCGCACCGCCGCCGGGAACGCCAACAGTTCCGTCGAGCAATCCCAGGCGCCGGTCGTCACGGATGCAGGACCGCGTCTCGGCCTCGAGGATCATCGGCAGGTTCGAGCTGTAGTTGAATACTGGGCTCGTGCCGGGGCCGTCCTTGGCCCGCCACCGCTGATTCACCATCCGCAGCAGTGCCTGACCGAAGTACGACAGCACCAGGTCATCGTCATCCCACTCCAACCTCGCCACCCGCTTCACCCGGGCGAGGACACGTCGCACCTCAAGCATCTGAGCTTCGAGGAAATCATCCAGGCGCCGACACTGCTCAGCATCGTCCCGCGCGTGAAGCACTGCGCACAGCTCCGCCTTCCATGGCGAATCGAGCGTGCCGGGATCGCATTCGCAACGAGCATGGTGCCGGGCAAGACGTGACACGGCTGGGCTACGGTTCCTCACCCGCTCACCACCGGAGACGCTTCCATGACTTGCGCAGGCAGACAGCCCATCGCCACTGCCGGCGCGGTACACACGGTCCTCGCCGTTCACGCAAGTGCGCGTGTGAGGTGCATGCGTGCGGTCCGATCATGAGCGAGCTCCCCCTCGAAGGCCTGGCCGGGTCAGACGAGCCAACAAGACGTCGTTGGGCATGTCTAAACTGCGTTAGACATGTCTAGCAGGTAGGGTCAGACATGTCTAAGAGGACGGAGGAACTGTGGACAGAGACGATCTCGACCCCGGCGAGCAGAACTCGCTGGGCATGCCGCAACGTCTGCGACTCCTCGTGGACCTCTACGCGGTCGAGCACGGAGCAGAGCCCACCTACTCCGAGATCTCCGGGCACCTGGAGGCTCACGGAGTCAGCCTGAGTCGTGCTCGCTGGAGCTACATGCTGAACGGACACCGCGAAGTCACCGATCAACAACTCCTCGCCGCGATCGCAGACTTCTTCGGTGTGCAGCCTGACTTCCTGCTCAACGACGGCCCACTCCCCGAGCGAGTCGAGTCTCAACTCGAGCTGATCAGGGCAATGCGCATCGCGCGGGTCAGATCCTTCGCAGCACGCACCCTCGGTGACGTGTCCCCCCAGACCCTCAACGCCATCACCCGGTTCCTGGACGAGGAAGCAGCAGGACGAACCCAAGAGAGGTAATCCATGGCGAGCACCGGCCGCCACGCGCAAGCACCCGACTCATCACTCGGAATCGGGCTACCCGAATCGTTCACCTTCAACGACATCGTCACTGCCCTCGAACGGGAGCGCGAGACAACGATCAAGATCGTCGAGTTCCCGGAGATCAGCCCTCAGGACGGCCTCTTCGGCATCTGGCTCAACACGAAGTTCGGAGACTACGTTCTCCACGCCCCAGCGCCATCCGAGCTGCATCGCCGACAGATCATCCTCCACGAGCTCGCGCACATGATCCTCGGACACGACCTGGCCGAAGGACAGAGCAGCGCCGCCAAGCTCTTCCCCGATCTCCCCGAAGACGCTGTCATCCGCACTCTCGCGCGGGGACACGAAGACAATCAGCTCGAGCGGGAGGCTGAGTCGCTGGCGGACCGGCTCGCGCATTCGCTGCGGATCAATGCACAACAGTCATCGTTCTCAAGAGTCTTCGGATGATCCAAGTCCTGATCGCGGCCTCCGTATGGCTCGCCGTCATCGGCCTCCTTGCCCTCAGGGGACAAGGCGCCGCGGACCGATCCACCATCTACGCGACGGCATCGGTGGGGGTGGGAGTAGCCCTCAACATCACCCCGCTCTACTTGGCGGTCGATGCCTGGCTCGGCGGACGGAATCTCACCGACCTGCTCGCCAACACCGCCATCGTCTTCGGGATGTCTGCTCTCGCCCGAGCGGTCACGCTCGCGTCTGACCAGCACATCTGGTTGAGCAAAGTCCTTCTTGGCCCCCGCCCGACATGGCTTGCTGTGGCGTTCACCGTCGTGGCCTTCTCGGCTCTCGCGTTCTCGCAGATCGACATGCACGGAACATCTGCTCGCTTCATGATCGACTACGGCGATCAGCCTGCAACCGCGCTGTACTCAGGCGTGCAGCACGTGTACTTCGGCGCGGTCACGGCATCACTCGCAATCGTCTGCGCGCGGGAGGCCCGGAATGTCGATGGCGCGAAGCGGATCGCGACAATCGTGCTCATGCTCGGTGGCGCCCTGCAGGCGATCTCGTGCCTGGACGTCCTGGTCATGGACGTCTCCCATGTCGCGGGCAACGAGGGTGTTCTCCGACTCGCCCAGACCGTCTACGACTACGTCAATGGGATCAGCTTCCTGCTCATCACCGCCGGGTTCGTTCTGCTCCCCCTCGGACGTCTCCTTGACGCTCGCAAAGACCGCAAAAGGTCTGCCCAGCTCGTTGAGACCCTCTCTCCGGCGTGGAAACGCGCACGGGCACTGAAGCCGCTCGGCCCGGCCGTGGAGAAGTCCGGTGATCACGGTCCGGCGCTGTACCGGCTCATCATCGAAGTACGAGACGTCCAGGCGACCCTGGGCCAACGATTCGACCTGTCGCACGATGAGGCCGCAGCCCTCGACGAGGCAGAGCGCCACCTGCTAGGCCACCATCTGTCGGTTCGCACCAATGCGTAGGCCAGTGGTGCCGGGCCTGACCGGCAGCGTCGCGCTCGTCGCCCTCGGACTGGCCGGAGCAGCAGGTTGTGCGATCACCAGAACGCTCACGGCGCCCTACTCCGGCCGGAGGTACTCTACTCAGATTCTGAACGTCTCCACGCACGGTGATCAGTCGATGGTCCTGTTGGCAAACACCGCTCAGACGAGACAGTCGGGGAGGTTCGGCGCCTTCCTCCCGGACGGACGGCACATCAAGTTCGGCACTACACCGATTTCAACGGGAGGCGGAATCACCCGGTCGGTGTCGGCCGCCGACGCCGACGCGCTGGCCGGCGTCGAGCATGTCTCCTGGACCGGCATCGAGTTCGCCAACCCGAACGACGCCGGCCTCCAAGCAGTCGATGTGGAGATCCCCACCGAACACGGTTCGATTCCGGCATGGGTGGTCGGCGACCCGGCACGTGCGACGTGGGCCGTGCATGTCCATGGGCTTGGCAGTACGCGGGCTGGCACCCTCCGCGGTGTCCAGGTCGCCTCCGAACTCGGCTTCACGTCGCTCGTGACGACGTACCGGAACTCTGCCGAGGGTCCCGCCATCGGGTCGCGACGCTCGACGCTCGGACTCGACGAGTCCGACGACGTGGAGCACGCCCTTGAGTACGCGGTCGCTCACGGGGCTGAACGCATCGTCATGTTCGGCTGGTCGATGGGAGCGAACATCGCGCTCACCATGGCGGAGGAGTCGCGGTGGCGTCGTCGGATCGTCGCGATCGTGGCTGAATCTCCGGTGCTCGACTGGCGCGCAACCCTGCGGTCGAATCTCGCCGGGCTAGGGCTCCCCGCCTGGACGACTTGCCTCGCCTTCCCGTGGTTGATGAACCCGGTCCTCGCGCGCTGCATCGGGTTGGACCACGCGATTGACTTGGACGCCCTCGACTGGACTCTGCAAGGCCGCATCGAGACCCCCACCTTGATCCTGCAGGGGCGCTGTGATCGCTCCGCGCCCTGGCAGTTAGCGGAGCACGTCGCCGCGCAGAATCCTCGAGTTCACCTCGAGCTGTTTGACGCCGACCACACGACGACCTGGAACTCGGACCCCGAACGCTGGCGCTCCACGGTGGCGGACTGGTTGACGACTCGACTCGACGGGCCTGCCGATCCTCGGATGTCCTGACCACTCAGGCAAACTTTCGGGCGTCGATCAGGAACACCCCTCGAGTATCGAGCTCAGCGCGCCCGCGACGGCGTCGTCGCTGCGGGCGAGGTAGGCGTCGATCATCTCTTCGATCTCCTGGTGGGAGAGCTCGGCGCGGACGTGGTCCATCGGCCAGCCGGCGGCGTCGAGCAGGTCGATGTCGTCGTACAGCTGCTCCAGCGAGTCAAGCATGGACGGTGCCATGGCGGTGCTCCTTCGTCGTGGTGGTGGTCAGCGGGGAGACATGGGCAGGTAGAACCTGCCGTTCGGGATGTCGGAACGGATACGCAGCGCGGTGCGCTCCAGCACTCGCCACGACTGGCGGGCGTGATGTCCGCACAGGTAGACCTCACCGGTCGCGTAGCACGCCTTCACACGGTCCGCGGCAGTCGGGCAGCGATCGCACGGAACACGCTCGGAGGCGACAGTGGGGGTCGGTCCGAAGAGGGTGTCTGCGCGGCGGGGCGGGACCGACAGCGGTGTCGGGCGGTGCGCGGTGTGCGGCGTCGTGATGGTCATGCCCGCGAAGTGGGCACTCACAGCTCCCCGTGGGACGGTCAGGCGGGAGGGCCCGGAACCACAGCGCCGCGAGGGACGAGACGGCCGGCTTCGACACGGGCGTACTGCTCGATGACCGCGTTTTCCTCGACGACCACCCGCTCCCCCAGCTCAGCGCCGTACCCCATCTCGACGCCGCACCCGACCGTTGCGCTGTCGCCGAGCACCGAGCCGTTGATGACGGAGAAGTTCCCGACAGTCGCCCCGTCGCCGAAGACAGAGCCTGCTCCGGTGGTCACGCGATGGCCGATCTCCGCTGCCGAGCCGATCATGGTGCGCTCCCCCAGTTTCGTCCCCGAGCGGACGATGGCATGATCCAGCGCCTCGCAGTGTCCGTCGATCTGGGTGACGACCTCATCGGGATGGGCACCGCTGGGGCCGTGGATCTGGACGGACTCACCGATTTCGATGCCGTCCTGGAGAGTGATCGCTCCATCGAGCCTCGAATCGGCACCGAGCGTGATGGTGCCGTGCAGTTCACTGGTCCCAGCCCGTCCCTGGATCGTGACGCCGTCTCCGGTCGAGAGCTCTCCAGTCACGACGGCCGAGGTGATGCTGGTCTTGTCGCCAAGCTGGGTGTCGTCGGCGAAACGGGAGCGTGCGTCGGTCTCGATTTTCACCCCGTCTCCGATCTGGACGTTGTCCCCCCAAGTGCTGCCACCGAGGAGACGCGTGCGGGTGCCGACCTCGAGCTCGTCACCGAAGCTCCCCTCGAGTCGGGTGCGGCTGCCGATCCGCGAACCGTTGCCGATGCTCGTTTCTGCGTGGATCTCGGTGCTCTTCCCGATCGTGACCGCGTCGCCGAGCCGGGTCGAGCGTCGAATGATCGTGCGGCCTTTGAGGACGCTGGACTCCCCGATCTGCGTGCCGTCCTCCACGTTGACGTCGGCGCCGATGCGCGTGGACGGCTCGACTCGCACGCCCCGGCCGATCCGCGCTCCCCCTCCGACGGATACGTCCTCATCGAGGCAGACTGCATCACCGAGCACGGAACCGTTCTGGACGGTCGCACCCTCACGGATGATCGAGTCATCCCCCACGCTGGCTCGTTCGCCGATCGTCACGTCGTCCCCGATGCTCGTCCCGGCACCGATCATGGCCCCGTCCCGGATCACGGCACCCGCCCCGACGGTGACGTGCGATCCGATCGTCACGTCCTCACCGACCTGAGCCCCGTCGCCGATCGTGACGCTGTCACCGAGATGGGCGCTGGCTGCGACCTGGGCGTCTTCCCCGAGGTCCGGGCGGGCCGTAGACGCCGTCGGGATCGGGACGTCCACTTCGGCACGGATCACTGCTGCGAACTCGCCCCCATTGCCTTGTTCGCCGGTGTCTCGCTTACGCGTCTTCGAGCTCGCCGCTGTGCGGGCCGTTGTCGCCATCTCGGGTCCCTCCGTTGTCGTCCCCGTCCGTCTCATCGACCGACCGGGGGTCGGAATGCCGCAGGTCCCGCCTCGTCACCGGAGACTGCTGGGAGCACCGCACGGAGCTCATCGAAGATCTGTCCGAGCTCGACACGGTGCTGGAACCCGAACATCGCCACGACGGTGATCGCGGCGAGCCCGATGAGCACGTTTCGGGCGCGCGCGGCACGAGATTGCGGGTTCCTACTGCTCATGCCGGCCCAGTGGGCGACAACAGCGCCTCACAGGACGGGGCCTCACCGCTCGAGGTAAGCCTCGTCATCGTCGGGCACGAACTGCTCGGCCAGCTGCGGGTGTTTCTCGGCGTAGTAGGCGCTGGTCAGCTCGTCCAGGCGCCGCTTCTGCTCGATCGCCGTGGTGCCGTGCTTCTCGGCGAGGGTCCTCGCGATCACCGGGCGCATCCGGGCCCGCCACGCAGCTCGCGCTTCTTGGTCCCGGCGGTAGTCAGCGAACTCGGGCAGCGTCTCCCCCGAGGTCCGCCTCAGGTTGATGGCATCGCCGTGGCCGCGCTCCCACGCCAGTTCCGCGTCGCGCTCGGTGGAGATCACCTCCCGCACCTTGCCCGCATCGCCGAGGTCTTCTTCGAATCGGAGCGGCTTGCCGGTCTTCGATACGGCCTTCGCGAGCTTCTCCGCACGCTTCCGTGCCCGCTTCTCGGCCGGCGACAACGCCGCCCACGCCGCACGCTCCTCCCGCTCCCGCTGCGCCGCGAGCTCATCCGGCGTGAACATCCGCGTCGGCAGCGACGCCGCATCCCCCACGGGCGCGGACGGGTAGCAGGTCGTGCAGGCGCGGTGCCCTGCTGCCGCGACGATCGCGTCCTCGTCGGCGCCGGAGTAGTCGGTCAGCCACGCGTACTGTGTGGTGGGCCGGCAGGTCGAGCAGCCCATGCTGGAGTGGACGTGGCCGTTTGTGTTCGCGACGAGGAATGCACGGTTCCAGCCGCCACGGATCCGGAACGCCTCGTCGAGCCCGTCGACCTGCTCGCGAGCCTGGTCATGCACAGTCTGGGCCGTCTCGACGTCGCGGAGCGGCCCTCGGATCCGCTCTCCGGTCTGCTGGGAGGCGGCGTCGCCGTCGGCAAGGGTCACCCATTCGCGGGCCGCCGTGAGCACCTGCTCGTCGGTCCTTCCCCAGCCGGTCCTTGGGCTCCGCTGGTCCCCGACGGAGCGGTGCAGCGCGTCCAGGCGACCCCTCAGACGGGATTGCGCCTTCGCGAGCATCTTGCCAGCGGCTGCGGCATGCTCATCGAACTCGACAGGATCCGCGCGACGCACATCGAACCCGAACAGCTCGACGAGCCCCGCATCCACGTCGCCATGCTCATCCGCCCTCGGGTCCACCTCGATGTCCGCGTCCCGGCGCGCCACGGTGCCGAACTCCCCGCCGTTGCCCGCCTCGCCCGTGTCCCTCTTCCGCACGATGCCGTCCATCGCCTGCCTCCTCAGTGCTCGCGTGCGCGAGGAGTGGGCGAAGGATGGCCGTCGCGGGACGAGCGGGGTCAGTCGGCAGTGCGCACGTCGAACACGACTGCGCTGAAGTCCGTGCCGGGAAACACCGTCTCCAGGAGGTCCCGCACCATCGTCGGGGCGTCGTCGATGTCCTCGACCTGCGTCACCAGATCCTCGCTACCGAGGACGTACAGCTCCCAGCCGCCACTCCACCGCTTTGCATCAACGCGGACTGCGAGCTCGAGAAGCAGGTTGACCAAGAGCTCAGCCCGGTCGACCTCGGCCTGCTCAAAGCTCCGGGCATCCATGTCGCCGCCGGCTTCCTGCTCGATCTCGATCCCGTAGCGCTCCAGTGCGGCTCCAGCGAGCGGTCTGAGCACGGGCGGGATCGCCTCGGGCAGGCGAGAAACGTCCGGCTCAAGCTCCGACGCCGTCTTCATGAGATCACTCCCGAGGATGTCGGTGTCGGGCCACTGCACTCCGCCGCCCTTCGCGATCAACTCGACCGCGTGCACGTATTCGGGTGCGAGTCCGTCAGGCGGGGTGGACATCAGGTCGTCGGCGCAGCCGTTCAGTGCCCGGCGGAGCGTTTCGACGTCGTCTCGGTCCAGCGGTGCGGTGATCATCAGGGGTCCCTTCGTCGGTTCCGAACAGGATGCACGAACGGTCCGACAGCCTGGCTCCGGCCACGACATGTTCCTGACGCCGATGCTGCCAGGCCGGCGTCGCGAATGAGCAGCCGGCCAGGGGTGCGGATCGTATGCTCAGCGCGTCACCCTCCAACGCAGGCGGGAGGTCACCAGGTGAAGCTCACCGACGATCAACGCGAGCAGATCGCCGACGACGCGGCCACTCGATACCGAGCCGGAGAGTCATGGCGCGAGATCGCCGAGACCTACGAGCTCACGCCCCAGTACGTCTATCGACTCACCGTCGCACGCCACGACATCACGTTCCGTCGCTGGGGCCAGCAGCCCATCGCCGACGTGGACGAAGTCGTCCAGCGCAGGTATGACGGGGAGACGCTCGACCAGATCGCCGACCGGCTCGGCTGCTCACGGCAGGCAGTCCGTACGGCTCTCGAAACCGCGCAGCGCACGGCGATGACTCGGTACCCGCGCCTCTCCGAGTGTCGTGCACCGTCCGATGACGAGATCGTGCGGATCACCGAGCTATATGAGGCGTGTCCCCAGGCACCGCGGAACCGCGAAGGGGCACGGGCCGTACGCGGATCCAAAGGACGGCTATTGGCGGAAGCCTGCCGTGCCGTCATCGACGATGGAGTCCCCATGCAGACACTCTCCATCGCACTCGGCCACAGCACCGGCTGGGTGCACTGGCTCCTTGGCTGCCACGACCTCCGACTAGAGCCACGACCCGTGCGGACGACCGCCCGCCGGACGAGAAGCGAAGGAGACGGATAGATCCGAGTGTCGTCGCCGCGTCTCATCCGCGCCGCCGTACGAAGCATTCAGTGCGAGCCGCACGCTCCCCAAGCCGTTCGCCTCAGGCAACCGGAGATACGCGGATTGCCATGAAATCAGCGGGATCCAGCGGCACGGGGAGGCTCTGCTCGTTGTGGACGATGTACGAGTCCCCGTCCTCCAGCACATGAAGTTGGCGCCCCGGCACAAGACGCTGGAGCTCGAAAGCCTGCAATCGCGCGGGGTATGCGTCCGATACTCGGACGATCCGGTATTCGCCCGGTGCAGCATCGGCCAGGAGAAGCGTCCCTTCAGGAACGTGCGTTCGGCCCTCCGGGGTGGGGATCGGATCGCCGTGGGGATCCTGCCGGGGATGCTCGAGCAGTTCGTCGATCCGCTCGATGAGCATCTGGGAGGCGGCGTGCTCGAGACGCTCGGCCTCGTCATGCACCTGGTCCCAGGAGTAGCCGAGCTTCTCGACGAGGAAGGTCTCCAGCAGCCGATGACGGCGCACCATCGCCACCGCGTACTCGTGGCCAGCGGGCGTGAGCTCGACCGGCTTGTAGGGCCGGTGCTCGACCAGCCCCTGAGCGGCGAGTCGCTTGACGGTGTCGGTGACGTTCGGAGCGCTGGTCCCGAAGCGCCCCGCGAGGGCGGAGGTGGTGATCGGCGCGTCCCCCCACTCGGTCGCGGACCAGATCACCTTGAGGTAGTCCTGGGCGACCGGAGTGATCTCGGAGGGGTCCATGGCCCCCACGCTAGCCGACCCCGGGGGCGGGCCGCCCCGCGGTTCAGCCGAGCCCGAGCGCCATCAGCGCGATCAGGGCGAGGTTCAGAGCGACGATCAGCACCACGATCATCCAGGACGTCAGGCGCAGCGGGAGGCGTGCGGCGAAGCGTCCCATGACGGTCCGGTCCCCTGTCAGGCGCACCAGCGGGATCAGGGCGAAGGGGATCCCGAGGCTCAGCACCACCTGGGAGAGGACGAGCGCCCGGGTGGGGTCCACGCCCGCGGCGATGATCACCAGTGCCGGGATCAGCGTGATCGCCCGCCGTGCCACCTGCGGGATGCGGCGATGCAGGAGGCCGGCCATGATCGTGGAGCCGGCGTAGCAGCCCACCGAGGTGGAGGCGAGCCCGGAGGCCAGCAGGCCGATGCCGAAGGCGATCCCGACGGCGGGGCCGAGCGCCTCGGTGATCGCCGAGTGGGCGCCCTCGATGGTGTCGGTGCCGGGGACGCCGGCGAGGTTCCCGGCGGCGAGCAGGAGCATGGCGATGTTCACCGACCCGGCCACCAGCAGCGAGAGCGCCACGTCCCAGCGCGTGACCCGGAGCAGTCTCGGGAGCGCGGCGGGGCTGATGTCGCTGCCGTGGCGGTCGCGGGCCAGGGCGGAGTGCGCGTAGATCGCGTGCGGCATGACGGTCGCGCCGAGCATGCTCGCGGCGAGCAGCAGGGTCTGGGTCCCCTCGAAGCGCGGCACGATGCCGGCGGCGGCTTCGGACCAGGAGACCTCGCCGAGGAAGAGCCCGGCTACGAAGCCGACGGTGATGATCGCGAGCAGCCCGGTGATCACGAACTCGAAGGGCCGCTGGCCTCGCCAGGACTGCAGCGCCAGGAGCAGCATCGAGACCGCGCCCACGATTACTCCGCCGGGCAGGAGGGGGATGCCGAAGAGGATGTGGAGGGCGATCGCTCCGCCGAGCACCTCGGCGAGGTCCGTGGCGGCGGCGACGAGCTCGGCCTGGGCCCAGTAGAGCAGGCGCCGCCGACGGGACAGACGCCGACCCAGGAGCTCGGGCAGCGAGGAGCCTGTGACGAGTCCGAGGGAGGCGGAGAGGTACTGGATGACCACGGCCATGAGATTGGCCGCGACGAGCACCCATACGAGCAGGTACCCGTACTGCGCGCCGGCGGTGAGGTTCGCGGCAACGTTCCCGGGATCGACGTAGGCAACCGACGCGACGAAGGCCGGGCCGAGCATCCATGGCAGGGAGGCCCTGCTCTGTCCAGTCCCGTCTCGCGGCGCGCGGGCCTGCCGACGTTGGTCGGGGGCAGGCGAGTCGTCGGTGCTGGGCGGCGGAAGTGCGGGGCGGATCACGAAAGTTAACCTACACGAACTTCTCTTGCGTAGCAGCGGGCGCTTACGATGGTCACCACTTGCTGACCTATCACTGATCACTGTACAGTCATTGCATGCTGACCAAAGCCTCGCAGCTCGATGTCATGAACCGCCTCGGCCGCGCCATGGCCGACCCCACCCGGTCCCGTATCCTGCTCTCCCTCCTCGACCACCCGGGCTACCCCGCCGTCCTCGCCGACGAGCTCTCGCTGACCCGGACCAACGTCTCCAACCACCTCTCGTGCCTGCGCGGCTGCGGGATCGTGGTCGCCGCCCCCGAGGGCCGGCGCACGCGCTACGAGATCGCCGACGCACACCTCACCCGGGCGCTGTCCGCTCTGGTCGAGACGGTGCTCGCCGTCGACGACGGCACGCCCTGCACGGATGCGGACTGCGACGTGCCCCTGTGCTGCAACGCCACCACCCCGGAGGAGATCGCCCGATGAGCGACGAGTGCTGCGGACCCGCCCGACCCACCACGAACGCCCGGGCCCCGCTCACCCTCACCTCCCGCCCGGCCTCTGAGGCCGACGCCTGCTGCGGCCCCGCGCCGACGCCTGCACCGATTCCGATCGAGGACGGGGACGCGTGCTGCGGGAGCACCACCCCGGCACCTCCAGGTGAACCGATCGAGCTCGAGCAGTCCACTCCGTGGTGGCGCGACCGCTCCCTCCTGCTCCCCGCCACTGCCGGGGTCCTGTGGGTGGCCGGGCTGCTGCTCGACTGGGCGGGCCTGGACCTGGTCGCACTGATCGTGCACGTCCTCGCCCTCGCCGCGGGGGCCTGGACCTTCGTGCCCAGCACTCTGCGACGCCTCGTCCAGGGGCGCGGCCGTGGACGGCTCGGCGTGGGCCTGCTGATGACGATCGCCGCGACCGGGGCCGTGCTGCTCGGTCACGTCGGCGAGGCCGCGGCGCTCGCGTTCCTGTTCTCCCTCGCCGAGGCCCTCGAGGACCGTTCGATGGACCGCGCGAAGCAGGGGCTGCGCGCCCTGCTCGCCCTGATCCCGGAGACCGCCCGGATCCAGCGCCCCGACGGCCCGCAGACCGTGCCGGCCGCCGACGTCCGCGCCGGGGACGTGCTCCTGCTCGGCGCCGGCGACCGCGTCGCCACCGATGGCGTGATCGCGTCGGGCCGGTCCTGGGTGGACACCTCCGCGATCACGGGGGAGTCCATCCCCGTCGAGGTCGGGCCCGGGGACGAGGTCCACGCCGGCTCCGTGAACGGCTCCGGCTCCCTGTCGCTGCGCGCCACGGCCGACGGACGCGACAACTCCCTGACCCAGATCGTGCGCCTGGTCGACCAGGCCCACGCCGCCAAGGGCGAGCGAGCGCGCCTCGCCGACCGCATCGCCCGCCCGCTGGTCCCGACCGTGCTCGTCGTCGCCGCACTGGTGGCCCTCGTCGGCGTCGTCACCGGAGATCCCTCGACCTGGATCGAACGGGCACTGGTGGTGCTGGTCGCCGCCTCCCCGTGCGCGCTCGCGATCGCCGTGCCGGTCACCGTGATCTCCTCGATCGGCTCCGCGAGCAAGCTCGGGGTGGTCATCAAGTCCGGTGCCGCCTTCGAGCAGCTCGGCACGATCCGCACCGTCGCCCTGGACAAGACCGGCACCCTCACCCGCAGTCAGCCCCGCGTCGTGGACGTCGCGACGGTCGACGGACGCGGCGACGAGGAGATCCTTGCGATCGCCGCCGCCCTCGAATCCGTCAGCGCCCACCCGCTCGCCGCCGCCGTCCTCGCCGCCGCAGACACCCTCCCGGAGGCCGACGAAGTCCAGGAGATCCCCGGTCACGGGATCTCCGGAACACTGCAGGGCCGCACCGTGCGCGCCGGCAGTCCCCGCTGGATCGCCCCCGGCGCACTCGCGGACCGCGCCCACGACATGGCCTCCCAGGGCATGAGCGTGATCATGATCGAGGAGGACTCCCAGGTGATCGGCGCGATCGGGATCCGCGACGAGCTGCGCCCCGAAGCCGCCGAGGCCGTCGCCTCCCTGCATTCCCAGGGGATCCGCACCGTCATGCTCACCGGCGACAATGAGCTGACCGCGCGGGCGATCGCGACGGAAGCCGGCATCGACGAGGTCCATGCCGAGCAGCTGCCCGCCGACAAGGCGGCCCACATCCGCCGCCTGGCCGAGCAGTCCCCGACCGCGATGATCGGCGACGGCATCAACGACGCCCCCGCCCTCGCCTCGGCGACCGTCGGGATCGCGATGGGCGTCACCGGCACCGCCGCGGCGGTGGAATCGGCCGACGTCGCCTTCACCGGCACCGACCTGCGCCAGCTCCCCGCCGCCCTCGCCCACGCCCGCCGGGGGCGACGGATCATGACCGGGAACATCGCCCTGGCGCTCGCGATCATCGTGGTGCTCTTCCCGCTCGCCCTGTTCGGCGTGCTCGGGCTCGCAGCCGTGGTTCTCGTGCACGAGGCCGCAGAGGTCGTCGTCATCGCCAACGGCATGCGCGCCGCCCGCACCAAGGGCCTCGCCCTGCAGGGGACGTCCAGCCCCGTCCGGCAGGATCCGCACGAGACGACCCCCACCCGAGAGGCCGCCGCATGAGCCGCAGCACGAAACTCACCATCGGACTGATCGCCGCCGCGGCACTGGTCCTCGCAGGATTCCTCCTCATCCCCGACCGCGGGCAGGACACACCGGCGGCACCGGAGGCCTCGGACTCCGCAGGCCCTCAGCTCGTGCGTGAGGACAGCCCCCGCCTCTCCGAAGGCAGCAGCGAGGTCGTGTTCGTGGAGTACCTCGACTTCGAGTGCGAGGCCTGCCTGTCGCTCTACCCGACCGTCGAAGAGCTCCGCGCCGAGTACGGCGACCGGGTCACGTTCGTGGTCCGCTACCTGCCGCTGCACGGCAACTCCGTCGAAGCCGCCCAGGCCGCGGAGGCCGCGAAGGACCAGGGCGAGTTCGAGGCGATGTACAAGGCCCTGTTCGACAACGCCACCGAGTGGGGCCACCAGGAGACGTCCCAGCGAGAGCTGTTCTTCTCCTACGCGGAGGAGATCGGGCTGGACATGGAACGCTTCGAAGAGGTCTACGACGACCCCGCCACCGCGAAGAGGATCGAGCAGAGCGCCGCCGACGCCCAGGCCCTCGGCGTGACCGGCACACCCACCTTCTTCGTCGACGGGAAGCGCCTGGAGCCCACTCGTGTCGAGGACCTCACCGATCCGCTCGATGCCGCCCTCGAGGGCTGAGCGCGTGAACACCACCCCTCCTCACGCCCCGCCGGAGAGCGGCAGCACCCGTGGCCTCGGTGCGCTCTTCACCGCCACCGGAGCGATCGGCCTGCTCATGGCCGCCGTACTGCTGGTTGAGAAGATCGCACTGATCGAGGACCCCGCCTACGTCCCCTCCTGCAGCCTCAACCCGGTCCTGTCCTGCGGTTCGGTGATGGCCACGCCGCAGGCCTCGGCGATCGGCATCCCCAACCCGATCCTCGGGATCGCGGGATTCTCCGCCGTCCTCGCCCTCGGGTTCGCCGTCCTCGCCGGAGCCCGCATGGCGGGATGGATGAGTGTGCTGATCCAGATCGGCGTCACCTTCGCCGTGCTGTTCGTGCACTGGCTGATCGGACAGAGCCTGTACGAGATCGGGGCCCTGTGCCCGTACTGCATGGTCGTCTGGGCCGTCACGATCCCGCTCTTCTGGTTCAGCACCCTCCACCATCTGCGCCTATGGACCCGCGGCGCCTCCACCTCGGCGCGCCGGGCGGTCGCACTCCTGCACGAGTTCCGCCTGCCGGTGCTCGTCGTCTGGTATCTCGCGATCCTGACCCTCATCACGGTGAGGTTCTGGGACTACTGGTCCACGCTGCTCTGAGCAACGGCACCAGCGCGGCCAGCGCCTCCGACCCCACACCATCCCACTCCCGAAGGAAAGCCACCATGCCCGCCCGCTCCCGGCGACAGCTCCTCCAGGTGACCGGGCTCGCCGCCGCCATCGGCCTGACCACAGCCTGCAGTAGCTCCGACACCAGCGACCGCTACGACTCCGAAAGCTCCGGATACGTCTCCGGCAACGGAGTCACCACGGAGATCGCCCCCCAGGACCGCGGCGAGCCCCTCGAGTTCTCCGGGACCACCTACGACGGCGACGCGTTCGACGCGGTCGAGCAGCGCGGCAACGTCCTCGTCGTGAACGTCTGGTACGCCTCCTGCCCACCCTGCCGGGTCGAAGCCCCGGACCTCCAGGCCATCCACGAGGAGTACGCCGACCAAGGAGTCGCCTTCATCGGCATCAACCTCCGCGACGGCGCAGGGCCCGCCCAGGCCTTCGAGGAGAACTACGGCATCACCTACCCGTCGATCCCCGACCAGCAGTCCGAGGTCATGTACAAGCTCCGTGGAGTCGTCGCGCCCAATGCCGTTCCGACGACACTCGTCCTGGATCACGAGGGACGGGTGGCCGGCAGGATCTCCGGAGCAATCGACCCCTCGATCCTGCGGGCGATGCTCGACGGCGTTCTCGAGGAGGCGGCGTCATGACTGGGGGCGGTCTGGCGGAGACCTTCCAGTCGATCGCTCTGTCCGGATCACTCGCACTGGCCATCGCCGTGGCGGCGATCGCGGGTCTGATCGCCTTCCTCTCGCCGTGCGTGCTGCCGATCGTGCCCGGATATCTCGGGTACGTCTCTGGACTCGCCGGACAGCGCCAAGGAATACCTGCAGGAATCCGCACAAATCCAAGCGCCAAGGGCCCTGATAGCCAGCGTCGGACTACCCGACCGGGAGCTGGGAGAATGCTGGCAGGCAGCGTCCTGTTCGTCGCCGGATTCGCGACCGTCTTCATGGCGCTCGGCGGATTCGCCGGCGCAGTGGGGTATCTACTGCAGGAACATGCAGTGTGGATCAACCGCATCGCAGGAATCATCGTAATATTCATGGGACTCATTTTTATGGGGCTCCTGCCGCGCTTCTCAGGAAACATCCAGGCGACGAAGAAGAAACCCGACACCGGACTCCTGGGAGCCCCACTCTTGGGCTTCGTCTTCGGCCTGAGCTGGACCCCGTGCATCGGCCCCACCTACGCCGCGATCATCGCACTCTCCCTCGACCCGGGAGCCGGTGACTCCGGCGCGACCCGAGGCGCCGTCCTCGCCCTCGCCTACTCCCTCGGCCTGGGGATCCCCTTCGTCATCAGCGCACTCCTACTGGACAAGGCCATCGGTGTGAGCAGGGCGCTCTCGCGCCACCGACGACTCCTCGGAATCCTCTCCGGAGTCCTGCTGATCAGCATCGGCCTGCTGCTGCTCACGGGGACATGGGCCTCCTGGATGGACCAGCTCCAAGGCTCCATCGCCTCATTCCAACCCGCAGTGTGAGCGCCCGGACGGCCACCCTCACGACACATGTCCGGAATCACCGCGAGGTGAGCTGCTCAATCGGCACGGCGTCGCGTGCCAGAATGGTCCACGAGAGCCGTGACGTGAACCCCACTGGGTCACCGGGGAAGAGTAAAGAGAAGGTACGGGGCGCCGGGGAGCCGTGACCCTGGTTCAAGAGCAGGTGAAGTCCTTGACCAGGATCACCCTTCGCCGTTCCTTCTGCTCCGACCCCTGGGTACGTTAGTTGCACCGGTTACGAGGTACGAGAGTTTCTTCCCGATACTTGCGCTGCTTTTGCGTTGCCGCGACCCAATGCCCGACTCTCCCCGCACGATACGGGGATAATCACGGAGACCATTCATGGCCACGAGCAATTCCCACCGCGCGCCCGGCCGCGCAGTCACCCCCCTCCGCCACAGCGGACGCGCCCTGCGCGGCACCGGCGGCGCCGCCGTTCTCGGCACCGTGCTGCTCGGCTCCGCCTTCGCCGGCGGCGCCGCCCAGGCAGCCCCCGCCGCCCCGGCATCCGCCCCCGCCATCTCCTCGTCGACCGCCGCGCCCGCCGCCCCGGCCCCGACCGCTGCACTCCACTCCTCGGAGCAGCTCCGCTGGGGCTCCCAGGGCTCCAATGTCGAGCAGCTCCAGTCAGCGCTGAACGACGAAGGCGCCGACCTCGCCGTCGACGGCAAGTTCGGCAAGCTCACCCACGGCGCGGTGAAGGACTACCAGCGCGCCAACGGCCTCCAGATCGACGGCGTCGTGGGCCCCGAGACCCGTGGCTCCCTCAACGGCGGCGCCTCCATCGGCGGGTCCGGCACCTCCGTCCCCACCTCGGGTACATCCACCTCCAGCAGCGGCGAGGCCATCGTCGATGCCGCGCGCACCCAGATCGGCGCCTCCTACTCCTGGGGCTCCAGCAACCCCGGCGTGAGCTTCGACTGCTCCGGTCTGACCCAGTACGCATACAAGCAGGTCGGAATCGACCTCCCCCGTACCTCCGGCCAGCAGGTTGCCGCGGGCACCCAGGTCTCGAAGTCCGAGGCACAGCCCGGCGATCTCGTCGTGTGGCCCGGCCACATGGGCATCTACGCCGGCGGCGACAAGGTCGTCGATGCGGGCCGCTCCCCCGGCGCCGTCACCGAGCGCACCATCTGGGGAAACCCCACCTTCATCTCCTTCCGCTGACACCAGCAATCACGAGCGGCGTGCACACCACCGGACGGTGGAGTGCACGCCGTTTCGGCATTCGCCAGCGGGGCGCAGGCAACACAGGTCTCCGGCACGCAGGTCAGGCGTCGCCCCGGGATCTGCGCACCCGTCACCTGATCAGGACCCGATGAACGACCGGAAGGCGCACTCGGAGCGGCACTGCTCGTCACTGTCGGGGCAGGTATCGACGTGGCCCCGTGCCTCGAGCAGCTGTCGTCGCATCTCGCTCATCGCCCGGATCTGCTGTTCGAGGGCGCTGATCTGCGCTGCGAGCAGCGGCTGAAGCGTGGCCTTGACGTCGGTGCACGTGCCGGAGTCCGCAAGATCCAGCAGCTCACGGATTTCTGGCAGTTCGAGACCGAGCCGTTTGGCCGATCCGATGAACTCCAGGCGCTCGAGATGCTCCTCGCCGAAGTCCCGATACCCGTTGGCGTGTCGGTCCGCGGCGAGCACCCCGAGTCGCTCGTAGTAGCGCAGCGTGCTCGCCGGAACCCCGGTCCTCTCGGAAACCTCAGAGATCCTCATGTGATCGAGCCTACGGTTCACCACCTTGACCTTCAACCCGGGTGCAAGGTCTAACGTCGTCGGCATGACCTACGTGATCGCTCTTCCCTGCGTGGACGTCAAAGACCGCGCATGCGTGGACGAATGCCCCGTCGACTGCATCTACGAGGGCCAGCGGATGCTCTACATCCAACCCGACGAGTGCGTCGACTGCGGGGCCTGCGAGCCCGTGTGCCCCGTGGAGGCGATCTTCTACGAGGACGATCTGCCTGACCAGTGGGCCGACTTCTACCGCGCCAACGTCGAATTCTTCGACGACATCGGCTCGCCCGGCGGCGCGGCGAAGATGGGCCTCATCGACAAGGACCATCCGATCGTCACGGCCCTCCCGACTCAGAGCAGCGAGATCGACGCTTCCCGTGGCGCCAGTTGAGCGGCCCTGAGCGCCGCTGCAGACCCACGTGACCATGCGAGACCGACCCCAGGGGGAAGACGTGCGCGTGATCGTGAAGAGGATGGAACGACACCAGGTGGCTCTGTACGTCGCAGGCCTAGCTCTCGGTCTCGCCGTCGGACTCGCCGTACCCGAGCTCGCACACCCGGCCGAGCTCGCGATACACCCGGTCCTCGCCGTACTGCTCTACACGACGTTCCTCGGCATCCCGCTGAGCCGGCTCGGACAAGCATTCACGAACTGGCGATTCCTCGGCACCCTCACGGTGCTGAACTTCGTGATCGTGCCCGCGATCGTGTGGCTGCTCTCGCGCATCGTCGCCCACGACCAGGTCCTCCTCGTCGGGGTGCTCTTCGTCCTGCTGACCCCGTGCATCGACTACGTCATCGTCTTCTCGGGTCTCGCAGGTGGTGACGAGGAGCGGCTGCTCGCCGCCGCGCCGCTGCTGATGCTCGCCCAGATGCTCCTGCTGCCCCTGTACCTATGGCTGTTCGTCGGGGGGGAGTTCGTCAGGTCCGTTGAGTTCTGGCCGTTCGCTGAAGCGTTCGCGCTCATCATCGCCTTGCCGCTCATCGCAGCCGCGCTCACACAGATCTTCGCTACCCGATCCCGCCTTGGCCAGAGAGCCGAGAGCGCCGCGATGGGAGCGATGGTGCCTCTCATGGTGCTCACGCTGGCCGTGGTCGTCACATCCCAAGTGGCCGCAGTTGGTCAGCAGCTCAGCTCCCTGCTGCTCGCGGCACCGGTCTACGCAATTTTCGTCGTCATCATGGTCCCAGCCGGGATCCTGGCGGGCCGCGCGGCGGGACTCGATGTACCCGGCATTCGCGCGGTCGCCTTCAGCGGCGTGACGAGGAACTCGCTTGTCGTCCTGCCGCTGGTCCTCGCGCTCCCGCCGGCATACGACCTTGCTCCGCTGGTCGTGGTCATGCAGACCTTGATCGAGCTCGTCGCGATGGTCGTGCTGGTCGAGCTGATCCCTCGCATCGTTCCGGAACAGGCGTGACCGACGCGCCGTAAGCAAAGGCGGTCGCGCACCCGCAAAGCACCGTGAGGGGAGATCACACGGACCTCCCCGGGGTCGGGCCGCGTAAAGGTGTGCTTCAGGCGCAGACACTCCTGCCCGCAGCGCTCGCCCGTAGCTCGCGGAGTACCGTACGCTCATTCCATGACTACATGGAATGCTGGAGGGCCCTCGAAGGCGGAGGTCTTCACCGCGTTCGCGGACGTGCTCAAGGCCGTCTCGAACCCGCGCCGGCTCGAGCTCCTCGAACTGATGGCGCAGGGCGAGCACAACGTCGACGCCCTGGCACGGATGTCCGGGCAGGGCGTGACCACCACCTCGGCCGGACTGCAGAATCTCCGCCGCGCCGGTCTCGTCACCACCCGCCGTGACGGCGCGCACATCTTCTACCGGCTCGCCGGTGACGACGTCGCGGAGCTGTACACCGCCGCGAAGCGGGTCGCGCTCGAGCGCTACCCGCAGATGCGGCGCTCCCTGGACGAGTTCCGCGGACAGCTCGACACCGACGTCCCCGAGATGGACGCGGGCACCGTCACCGCCGAGATGCTCGTCATCGACGTGCGACCCCGGTGCGAGTACGACGCCGGGCACTTCCCCGGCGCCGTGTCGATGCCGATCGGCACGTTCGACGACTCCTCGAAGGGGATCCCCGAGGACGCGATCGTCGTCCTCTACTGCCGCGGAGAGCTGTGCCGGCTCGCCCGGGAGGCCGCCAGCGCGCTGCGCGCACGAGGCATCGACGCCCGCGTCCTGGATGAGGGCGTCGTCGAGTGGCGCGCCACGCGGGAGGTCGCCCTCGATGGTGCATGAGACAACCTCCGCGTTCACGAGCGCGGTGAGCGAGCACGAGCGCGCCCGCGTCCACCGGCGCACGCTCACCGTCGTCATCGCCAGCCAGATCCTCGGCGGGGCAGGTCTCGCCGCCGGCATCTCCGTTGGGGCGCTCCTGGCCCAGGACATGCTCGATAGCGACGGCCTCGCCGGCCTCCCCACGGGACTGTTCACCCTGGGGTCGGCGCTCGCGGCGTTCCTGGTCGGCCGCTCGACCCGCGCCTTCGGTCGCCGCCGCGGCCTCGCCTTCGGATTCCTCGCCGGCGGTGTCGGTGCGGCCGGGGTTGTCATCGCGGCACAGGCCGACTCGGTGCCGCTGCTGTTCGCCGCGCTCTTCGTCTACGGGGCGGGCACCGCGACGAACCTCCAGGCCCGCTACGCCGGCTCCGATCTCGCACTCCCCCGCCGGCGAGGGTTCGGCACCTCGATGGCGATGGTGGCGACAACCCTCGGCGCCGTCGCCGGCCCGAACCTCATCGAACCGATGGGCACTCTCGCCACCTCCCTCGGCATCCCCGCCCTCGCGGGCCCGTTCCTCCTGGCAGCGGTCGCCTACAGTTCCGCGGGCGTGGTGCTTTTCGCCTTCCTCCGCCCCGACCCCTACCTGCTCGCGCGACAGATCGCCGCGACCACCGCCCCGGCGGTCCGCCCCGGCCGGACGGCCGGGCGGGCACGCGTGGGGACGGGTGCCTACGTGGGGGCCCTCATCATGGTCCTCACCCAGATCGCCATGGTCGCGATCATGACGATGACCCCGGTGCACATGAGCGCCCATCACCACGGCCTCGGTGCCGTCGGCCTCGTGATCGGGATGCACGTGGGCGCGATGTGGCTGCCCTCCCTGTTTACCGGCACCCTCGTCGACAGGGTCGGGCGGTTCCCGGTGGCGATCGCCGCCGGCGCGACCCTGCTCGGCGCGGGAGTCCTCGCCGCGCTCGCTCCCGGGGACTCCCTCGGCCTCCTGGTCCTCGCGCTGGTCCTGCTCGGAGTGGGCTGGAACCTCGGGCTGGTCTCCGGGACGGCCCTGGTCGTCGACGCCACCGTTCCGGAGAACCGCCCGCAGACCCAGGGCACGATCGACGTGCTCATCGCCCTCGCCGGTGCCGGCGGCGGCGCCGCCTCCGGTCTGCTCATGACGGCGACCAGCTTCCAGATTCTCGCCCTGACCGGCGGAGTGCTCGCCGTGCTGCTCGTCCCCGTGCTGCTGGGGAACCGACGCCGCCTCGCCGCAGACGTCCCTCCGCCCCAGTGACCCGCCCCCGGACCGTCCACCCCATCGCCCACCGCGATCCCGCGGAGGAGTCCATGTCCGATCGTTCCCACGGACAGTCGACCCGCGCCATCCACGGCACGACCCTGAAGGACCCCAACGGAGCACCCCATCTGCCCGTCTACAACACCACGACCTTCGCATTCCTCTCGACCGCCGAGCTGCTCGACGTGGTCGAGGGCCGGATGGCCGGTGCCCTGTACACCAGGTACGGCCTGAACCCGACAACCTTCGCGCTCGAAGAGACGCTGGCCGGGATCGAGGGCGCCGAGGCGTCGGCAGAAGAGCCGACACCGGTGCCAGGCGGCTGAGCTGTCGGAGAGGTCGAGAGCATGCGAGCCCTGGCCCCTGGGAATCAGCGGACGGAAGGCGCCAGATCGTCCAGGAGGGCCCTCACCCGGACGTCGATGTCGTCGCGGACCAGACGCATCCGCTCCATCCCTTCGATCCCCCGCTGGGAAGGTTCGTCGGTGAGCCAGGTCGTGACCGGTGCGGTCATGCCGTCGATCGGTTCGATGACGGCCTCGCCGCCGAGGAGGATCACCTGGTCGACGCTGCGCAGCAGTTCAGGGGTGACCGGTTGCGGGACGGCGGTCGACATGTCTGCACCGACCTCCGCGATCGCCTCGGCCGACTGTGCGTTGATCGACGATCCGGGACGGGTGCCGGCGGAGTGCACGGCGACGGTGTCCCCGGCGTGGTGGCGCATGAGGGCGGCGGCCATCTGGGACTTGCCGCCGTTCTTCACGCAGACGAACAGGACTGACGGGGTGGCGGAGGGCTGGATGCTCATGCGGGGACCTTCTCGCGAGTGCGGGTGGAGGGCGCGGGGAGAGTGACGTCGCCGGGGAACAGACGGGGGCCCAGCCACAGTGAGACGTAGACCAGCCCCACGAGGACGGGGACCTCGATGAGGGGGCCGACGACGCCCGCGAGCGCCTGCCCGGAGGTGACGCCGAAGGTGCCGATCGCGACGGCGATGGCGAGCTCGAAGTTGTTGCCGGAGGCGGTGAACGCGACGGTGGTCGACTTCGCGTAGTTCAGGCCCACGGCGCGGGAGGCCAGCAGCGAGACCAGGAACATGCCCACGAAGTAGGCCAGCAGCGGCAGGGCGATGCGGGCCACGTCCCCGGGGCTGGAGGTGATCGCGTCTCCCTGCAGGGCGAACAGCAGCACGATCGTGAACAGCAGACCGTACAGCGCCCATGGACCGATCGTCGGCAGGAATCGATTCTCGTACCAGTCGCGGCACTTCGCGCGCTCTCCGAACATCCGGGTGAGGAAGCCTGCCAGCAGCGGGATGCCGAGGAACACCAGCACCGAGAGCACGATCGCGCCGACGGAGAACTCGGCGGAGGTCACGGGCAGTCCCAGCCAGGAGGGCAGGACCTGGAGATAGAACCAGCCGAGCGCGCCGAAGGCGATGACCTGGAAGACGGAGTTGATGGCGACCAGCACGGCGGCGGCCTCGCGATCACCGCAGGCGAGGTCGTTCCAGATGAAGACCATCGCGATGCAGCGGGCCAGCCCCACGATGATCAGCCCGGTGCGGTACTCGGGCAGGTCCGCGAGTAGCAGCCAGGCCAGGGCGAACATGAGCGCTGGGCCGACGATCCAGTTCAGCACCAGCGACAGCGCCATGAGCTTCCTGTCCGCGGTCACTCGGCGAGTCTCGTCGTAGCGAACCTTGGCCAGGACCGGGTACATCATCACCAGCAGGCCGATGGCGATCGGGATGGAGATCCCGGCGACGGACATGCTCTCGAGGACCTGGTTCAGCCCGGGCACGAAGCGACCCAGGGCGAGGCCGAGGATCATGGCGGCGATGATCCAGACCGGCAGGAGCCGGTCCAGGGTCGACATCTTCCCGGCGACCCCGGTATGTGCGCTCGGTGCTGTGCCCGTCATCACGACATGCCCACCTCTTCCTATAGACGGATATCGATGCGAACGCTAGCCTGATGCATAGACAATCGTCAATGTAAGGTGCGCCCATGTCCTCCACCTCCGCCCGCCCGGTAAACATCACGACCAGGGGCTCGGCAGTCGACCGCACCGATTGCGACCAGGAACCGGGTCCCGACGCCGTCCGCTGCCACTCCGACCCGTCGGCCGAAATCGACTGCTGCACTCTCGGCGCCGGACCAATCGACGCCGCAGAGGCGGAGCACCTGGCCATGCGCCTGAAGGCACTCTCCGACCCGACCCGACTGCAGCTGCTCTCCCACGTAACCGCACGCGGATGCGGCGACGTGTGCGCCTGCGACCTCACCGAGCCGCTCGGCATCTCCCAGCCCACCGTCAGCCATCACATGAAGAAGCTGGTCGATGCCGGCCTGCTGACCCGCGAGCAGAAAGGGCGCTGGGCGCATTACTCGGTCATCCCGTCAGCCTTCGCGGAACTGCGCGCCTTCCTCGACCTGAGCTGACCTCCCCTCCCCCCTCCAAGCCCGCCCCCATGCCTCACAGGAGACCCCATGCCCGATCGCCCCAGCGTCCTTTTCGTCTGCGTCCACAACGCCGGTCGCTCCCAGATGGCCGCTGGTTGGCTGCGCCACCTCGCGGGAGACCGCATCGAGGTGCGCTCAGCCGGTTCCGCCCCCGCCGACTCGATCAACCCCACCGCAGTGCAGGCGATGGCCGAGGAGGGCATCGACATCACCTCGGCCAGCCCGAAGGTGCTCACCCGCGACGCCGTCCAGCAGTCGGATGTGGTGATCACGATGGGCTGCGGGGACGCCTGCCCGATCTTCCCCGGCAAGCGCTACGAGGACTGGGAGCTGCCCGATCCCGCCGGCCAGGGCGTCGAGGACGTACGTCACATCCGCGACGACATCCGCAAGCGGGTCGAGGAGCTCATCGAGAGTCTGCAGTCACAGAACTCTCCGGACAGCACCCCTCGGTCCTGACCCGAGCTACGCCAGCTACACATCGTCGTAGCGGACGACTCGTGGGCGGATGCCTACTGGGGCGGACGCCAGCCGAGGACCTCTTGAGCGAGTTCGGCCAAGGCACGCTGATCGTCAGCCAGGGCAATGCGTCCGGCATCAGTCGCGCGATAGATACGGCGATTGCGCCCTTCGACGGTTCGAGCGAACGAGGTCAGCAAACCATCGGCCTCAAGACGATGGAGCGTGGGATACAGGGTCCCGGGACTGATCGAATACCCGTGCTCCGCGAGCTCGGCCGCCATCCATGCCCCGTGGATCTCGCCTTCGACAGCGTGATGAAGGATGTGCAGACGTACTGCCCCGCGCTGGAAGTCGCGCACTCCACGCTCTCCTCGTTGGTGCTGGAACCGAAATCGAGACACAAGTCTACGCGCGCCGCCCCCGTTGGCCCCAGCGACCATCACATCGGGTACCGATATCGGACTACGATATGAGACGTGATGGAGTGCGCCCCGACAACCCAGCCCGGAGAGTTGAACCCATGAACAGTCCGAACACGCTCGCCCGTCGACTAGGCACAGGTGACGCCGTCGTCATCGGCTTGGGGTCAATGATCGGTGCCGGCATCTTCGCCGCCTTCGCACCCGCCGCCGCGGCGGCAGGGGCCGGCCTCCTCATCGGCCTGCTCATCGCCGCGGCAGTGGCGTACTGCAACGCCACGTCCTCCGCGCAGCTGGCCGCGCAGTACCCCACCTCAGGCGGCACCTACGTCTACGGTCGAGAACGCCTCGGACCATGGCCCGGATTCCTCGCCGGCTGGGGATTCGTCATCGGCAAAACAGCCAGCTGCGCCGCCATGGCCATGACCTTCGCCGCGTACGCAGTGCCGGAACCATGGCAGAAGCCAGTCGCCATCGCAGCGATCCTGGGACTAGCCCTCGTCAACTACTTCGGGGTAACACGCACGGCTGCGGCGACCCGCGTGATCGTCACTGTGGTGCTCGCCGTTCTCGCCGTCATCGTGATTGCCGGCCTCAGCAGCGGCGCCCCCGCGGCCGATGGATGGGCGTCGCTGACTGTCACTGGCGGCTGGTACGGGGTCTTGCAGTCAGCGGGACTGCTGTTCTTCGCCTTTGCGGGCTATGCCCGGATCGCCACGATGGGCGAAGAAGTCAAGGAACCTCAGCGCACCATTCCTCGCGCGATTCTGACCGCCCTGAGCCTCGCCGTGGCGATCTACTTGCTCGTCGCAGTAGGGCTACTCCTGACGATCGGGGCCCAGACCGTCGCGACATCCAACGCGCCTCTGGTCGATGTGGTCCTCGCCCGCGGATGGGACTGGGCCGGACCACTCGTCCGCATCGGAGCAGCGGCAGCGGCGCTCGGAGCCCTGCTGGCACTGATCGCTGGCGTCGGACGGACCAGCCTTGCCATGGCCCGACACGGCGACCTCCCCGAATGGTTGGCCTCAGTCCACCCGCGACACCGGGTCCCCCACCGAGCAGAGATCACCCTGGCGGTCGTCGTCAGCGTGATCGTCCTCCTGGTGGACCTGCGAGGAGCGATCGGATTCTCCTCGTTCGGAGTGCTCCTGTACTACTTCGTCGCCAACGTCGCCGCCTACACCCAGAGCGACTCGCAACGCCTCTATCCAAAGCTTCTGCAGATACTCGGGGCACTGGGATGCGTCGTACTCATCTTCACGCTGCCCCCGGTCTCGATTGCAGCCGGAGTAGGCATGTTCCTGATCGGCATCTGCTATCGCGTGGTACGACGTCGACGGGGATGATCCCGCAGCAGGCGCGCAGCAAGGTCCTCAAGATGATCCGCATCGCGCCAAGATTCGATCTTCGGACGCTTGCTGCCAACGCCAACAGCGAATCGCGCACCCACGTGCCCATTCGCGGCTGCGCATGCTCGTGACTCCGCAGACCATCGGAAGCATCCATCGATTGGCCGAACCGGTCACGTCGCAGACTCGGACACCTGGCAAGCAAGCGGAGCAGTCCAACACCGAAATTTTCAGGACGGCCACGGCTCTGCGGGCCGATACAGCGACGCCTTCCGCATCGTCGCGCTCTCAGCTCTCCGGTCGCCACGAACGTCGCACGATCCGGGCTGCAGAGTCCAGACGTGACACGAAGAAGCTGTACGCGATCGGAACTCGACGACTGCACAACTGCCGAGCCTCTGCGCGGCTGGGCTTGGGCGACAGCCCCGAGCGCCGAGCCGGTAGCGGGGTTCGATCGGGCCGGGCGGATATGAGGAGCCACCACCCCAACGGGAATCGAAGGTCATAGGAGGAGTCCGCTCAGCCTTCCCTCCCCTGCTTGCTCGTCCCGGCGGTCTTCCTCGCTGGCGCTCGTCGTCCTTGGTTCTCGCGTTCGGTGGGGCCGGTTCGCTCCCCTGCGGGGCTGCGCCCCTTGGTCGTGGCGTAAGTCGTGGCGGTGTCGGTGCGCTGCGCGGGCGGCTGCGCCGCGTGCGTGGCGCCGGCGTCGCGCTGACTGTCTCGCTGCGCTCGGCTGGTGGTGCCCGGCGGTGCGCCTGCTGTTCGTGGTCGGATCGCGGTGCTCCCCCGGTGCGTTCTTCGCTTCGCTTCGATGCGCTGCGCGCAGCGCTCTTGCATCGTCGGCTCTGTGAAATCGGGCCTGCTCGTGGATGCACAGGATCCGGGTGGTCTGCGCAGTGCGCGTCGGTGCTGGTCGCGGGATGCGCGGAGCGTGATCGATGCGGCGCCGCCCACTTCGCGCAGTGTCGATCCGCTCGAGTTCATCGGCTGGTCCGATTTCCCGCTGCGCGGTGCTTGCGCTACGCGCTCGTGGTGTTGCGCGTCACGCTCCTCGTCACGGGATCTCCGTAGTCGGAATCTTCGCGGACCGATGCATTGCGCATGACGCTTAAACCGTTGCGCGTAGCGCATGCGATCCGTGGGCGGTGCGTCGTCGTCGCGGAGCGCGTGCTCGTCGTACGCGAAGCGTTGCGAAGGGCGAAGCACGAGCAGACGAAGTCCGTGCCGCAGCGCGAAGCGCAAGGCGTCCCCGCCGGATCGGATGACCTCACGAAGACACAGGATCGACCTCCCCATAATTGGCGGAGCCTTGGGGATGCACGGGTCGATACTTTGGCGAGGTCATACGACTGGACGCTCCACGATCCCCCGCGGCGAAGCCGCATCGTGGACACAGCGCGACCAGGGCGGGGACTGGGTCCCGCGGGGCGGGTCGGGTTTTTCAAGGCCAGGCTCCGTCCAAAATCTGAGATTCGGCGATCATCTCATGAGACACGTTGGTCCGGGAGGGCACCCCAGAGCGTGGTCCGCCTTGAATATGCATGGTCAAGCTTGAAGAGGGTGGTTCCCATGCGAGTCCGATCGTGCTCGGCGGGCGTTCTTCGAGTTCGGACGCACGCACTAGTCTTGTCGCATGGGTAAAGCCGCAAAGAAGCGCTCTCAGCAGCAGCGTCGCAACCAGGCAGCGCACGCAGCCTCGAACATCGAGACGACCCTGACTGTGTGCGCGACTCCTCCGAGGGATGAAGATGGCCCGAGGCTCGAGAACGAACTACAGCTCGTGAAGAGCGCTTTGCTCTACGGCGACCGGGTCGAACTCCTTTCCCCGGCGTCTTCCTTCGCGAGAACTCTGAAGCCGTTCCTCACGGTCACCGAGGAAAATGTTCTCGAGCAGGTCTCGCACATGCCTCCTGAGTCGCTACGACGTCTCGGCGTGGGGACAGACGTCGGACCTGGCATCGAGCTACGCAAGTTCCGTAGGAAGCTCAGAGAACTCGACCGCTTGGACGAGAATGATCCGTGCCGCATCGAACTCCTCGACCAGTGGCGGCCAACCGCACTATCAATGCGCGTGACGGCCGATGACTATTTCACCCAGAGAGGTTCCTACGAGCTCGAGGCGGCTCTTGACCACCATGACGTCGAACTTCTGGACGTCGGCTTCGATATGGACGACGACGTCTCAGTGCTTATCGAAACGTTCCGGATCAACATGCTCGCTGCACTGGAGGACCCACGCCGAACAGTCCTCCTCGACCCGATGGGCAGCGAGATGGCAAGACTGCAACCCGGTCGCTTGGCGGCGTACAACGAGGCTCACACGAAGCGAACCGCAGCGGGTGCCGGGCTTATTCAGCGGCTGCCTACTTTTCCCCGGGCGCCGATGGAAGACATCCTCGAAGCGCGTGATGAGCTCGCCGACGGGCGCATTGGCTATCGCCGAGCTTTGAAACAGCTTGCTGACGGGTTGCACTCTGCCCCGTTCGAAGAATCTTTGCCCGCCGAGCTCGACGAGCTTTGGTACGACACCGTCGAGCCCGCGCTGGTCGAGCTACGTAAACGCGCAACGGTTACCCGAGTGGCGTACGCGGCAGGCAAGGACCTAGTCAATTCGAGTGCCGGGCTCATTGGAGCATTGGCAGTCACCTTGACGACGATCGGCAGCTTGACCGCTCTCTTCCCCTCGACGGCTGCGGTCACCGCAGGAGGAGTCAACGTCGCGTATGCGGGGGCGCGCGCAGCATTACGCACTCGATCTGAAGTGCGGGAGTACGACCTCGTGTACCTACACGACCTCAACCGAAGCCTCGGCGACTTCGGCCTCACTGGCTAGCCTGCAACTCACACGCTGCTGGTCCTGGAAATGATCTGACCAAGTGCCGCCTACCTGGGTGCTGCTCCTTCGCATATGTAGGGGCATGAGTAGCCGTGTCGTGATCCGCCGCGTGACCCGCGCATCGGGTGGCCAGAATTCTCCCGAGCTCGTCGCCACCCGCATGCGCTCCTTCGCCTCGTCCCTGACACCCCGTACCGCCGCGACGTTCCTCGCGATCATGACCAGCGACGGGCTGGAGAACTACCTGATCACCCCGGACACGGAGTCCATGAACAAAGCCGCGCTCTCTGCCGCGCATGCCGTGACGGGTCGCCTCGCATACGCGGATGAGCTGCCGGATCTGCGCGCTGCGGCCCGGGTGGGGCATCTGTTCTTCCGGCCGGGTGGGACGCGGGCGTCGACGACCCAGTCCGGTCGGGATCCGTTCTCGATGGCGGCGTCTCTGGCGGACATGTCGGCCGGGTCGTGGGTGGCGATCACGATGCGCGCCCCGCACCGCGGACTCCTCCTGCACGAGGACCGGCTGTGGGATCGGTGGATCAAGGGCCGCATCGTCGGCGGCACCCACCACTCCCTCGAACCGAACGGCGTGATCGCACACATCGCCGCCGCCTCCACCACCCGCGCTGACGTCGACTCGCTGCTCCGCCAGGTCGCGGGCGACATGCATGGCTTCGACCTCGAGACCCGCACCGTGCACTTCCCCCGCCCCTGGGTGCTGGCGCAGCTGGCCGCCGTCACGCTCGCGCTCGTCATCGCCGGGGTCGGCGTGCATGTCGCGGCGCCGAGTCTCGCGGCGATCGTGCCCGGGGCGATCGTCTCGATGACCACGGCCGGCCTGTTCGTGTTCGCGGTGCTGCCGCTGCAGATCATGCTCGGCTACACGGCGTGGGGGCGACGATACGAGAAGCGGTTCCGCACCGGGCGCTTCCCGCTCCCCCGACGTCGATGGGCGTGGCGGACGAGGCCGCCGACGCAAGGCAATGATCAGGGTCGCGCCGAGTCCGCGCAGGACTTCCAGTCCAGTTCCGCGAAGCGTGCGACGGGTCCTGGCGACTATCCGCTGAGCCGAGGTTCGTTCAAGCTCGCCGCGATCCTTCCCGTCGGCGCACTCGCCCCCGCCTCCGGGTCCGCGTCCGGCACCTCCGAGACCGGGGACCGGGCCGCGCCGGCATCTCTGCTGCGCCGCATCGGACCCGTCATCGGGCTCGACGCGATCGGCCGGATGGTGCGACTCTCGGCGGCGGATCTGTGGGCTGGCGTCGCGGTGTTCGGCAAGCCCCGCTCCGGAAAGTCGTACCTGCTGCGGTCCCTGTTCGCGTTCCTGCTCATGGACCAGCAGCCACTCCCCCGCGACGAGGCCGCGACGCCGGAACAGTCGGCGTCGATGCTCGGGGAGCAGGGGGCGATCGTTGCGTTCGAGTCGAAGTCCGGACAGGATGCCGCCGAATACCAGGCCTGGGCGACCAGCCTCGGCACCCGCAAAGTCCACGTCTTCGATCTTGCTGACCCGGACGGGGCACGGATCGACATGTTCACCGGCGGGAGCGGGATCCTCGACAGTGCCGCGAAGTTCGTGGAGAAGATGATCTACCACTGGGGCTCCGACTCCATCGGCGCCGCGTCCGCGAAGACGCTCCGGGGCGTATTCACCACGGCCCTCGGCGCCCCCACCGACTCGCTCGAGGCCGCGATCGAGACGCATCCCGAGGCGCCGACCCCGGCACCCGTTGCGACACACATGTCGATCGCCCATGCACTCCTCGGCGGATACGGGGACGAGTTCGGGGTCCACCTGGCGGAGACGATCCGCCGCCGCCTCGCCGACGTGAAAGCCGGCCGCGCAGACGGGAACCAGGAGTCCCTCGAGGTCGCGGTGGGTGGACTGTCCGAGCTGTACGGGACCACGGTGAAGCCCGCCAGCCGCGCCGCCCTCCAGAAAGCACCCTCCTCAAAGGTCGAGGTGCTGATGCTCGCCCCGCACTGGTGGCGCACCGATGGCCGCGTCACCACCATCGACCAGATCCTCCACCGGCACCTGCGCGTCGTCATCAACTCCGGCGCCACCTCCACCCGCACCGGTGCCAGCCGCGACAACCTCCGTCTCCCGGCTGCGGTCGGGGATGCGCTCAGCGGCATGCTCCTGTACTCGCTGAAGGAGATAATCCAGGACGTGTGCGCAGGGTGGGAGGACCAGGGCCGGTATGTCGCGATCATCTGCGACGAGCTCGCCCGCGTCGCCGCCAACTCCCCCGACGTCATCGAATGGACCCGCATGCAAGGCCGAGCATTCGGCGTGATCCCGATCTTCGCGACCCAGGAACCGGATCAGCTGGTCGACGCCGTCAAGCGCACCATGTTCTCCCTCTCCACCGTCATCTCCTACGCCCAGGAGAACTCCGATGTCGCGACGCAGATCGCGAAGGACTTCACCGGTGGTGCCAGCGAAGGATTCGAGGTCGTCCACCCGAAGGAGGTCATGGATCTGGCGCGGTACATGACGCTCGTGCGCACCGTCGTTGAGCAGCAGCGGCAGAACGTGTTCACCGCAAGAGTCCACCCGTTCGAGGATGACCGGGACGCGTTCCGCGACGTCGTCTACCCCACCGACACGGAGACCGTAGTCCGATGAGCAGTCAGCACCTCGACGAGCTACCGAGCCTGATCGAGTCGGTCCCGTTCCGTGCTGCGGAGCGGGCCGACCCGTACTGGGAGGGGATGTTCGCGACCGGCAGCTCCGACGGGTGGGTCAACGCGTCCCAGCACCGCCGCGCCACCGCCGCGCAGATGCGCTGGTCCGGGGTCCAGCCCAGCTACGTCACCGACTCCGACGAGGCGCTCAAGGCGATGCGCACGAACCGGCATCGCCCCTCGATCCTCGCCGCCCTCGGCGCCGTCTCCTCCTGGCGCACCGTCACCCGCGAACAGCTCGCCTGCATCGCCGGGTCCCGCGTCATGGGCAACACCTACCCCGCCGCCCTCTCCGCCCCCTTCTCCGCCGGCCTCCTCGCCCACGGTTACGTCTCCGCAGGCATGAACCGGCTCGCACCGGCGGATCAGCGGATGAGCATGTGGACGATCGGCGACCAGATCGACGCCTACCCGCACTACCGCAAGTCCCTCACCTTCGCCGAACACATCGCGATCACCGGCGGGCAGGACTGGAGCAGCGAGCACCGCTTCGACCGCCACAACGTCCTCACCACCGAATTGGCGCTCCGGGTCGCGGAGTTCTGCGACGTCGCGACCGTTCTCGGCGAGAAGCAGATGTCCCTCGCCTCGATGCTCGCGGCAGCCGGGATCCAGGCGCAGCAGGCGGATCTGGGGCGCCGGGCGGATGCGGGGATCGTGCGCCGCGACGGGCTCGTGATTGCGGTCGAGACCACGGCGTCGGTCGGTGACGCGTTCCGGCGGAAGATGGCGAAGTGGGCGCAGATCCTCCAACGCCACCCCACCTACGAACTCCCCCTCGTCGTCCTCGTCGTGGACGTGTCGACGCCGTCACAGGCGACCAGCGCCTCCGCCAAGAACACGACGGGGCCCGAGATCCAGGCCGCGATCCGCGAAGCCGTCCGCGACTACCCCGGCACGGCCCTGAACCGCACCACCGCACGGCTGGGGATGATCTCGTGGATGGACTGGTTCCCCGGACCCCACCAGGTTGCGGGCTCGTTCGAGGGGCTCTCGGCGTCGTTCCTCGCCCGCGGCACGGACGTTGATGAAGAGGGCTGGCGACCAGCGCGACTCCTCAACACGGACGAGCTCCCTTACCGGGAAGGCTCCGCCGAGGCCGGCGAGGCGATCACGACGAATGCTCGGCTGCTCGCGGGAACCCCGCACTGGCTCCGCCCCGGCACCGTCCCCCGCACCGACAAGTACCTCGTAGAACAGGCAGGCCGCGGGAGCATCGACGCCCTCATCGAGCCGTCCGTCCCCGATCGGATGACTGGGCCCGGCTTCACGCAGCAGGTGGCGGGACGGAAGTGGCGGCGTCTCGTGCAGCTCTGACCGCTTCCTCGGCACGTTGCCCACCACTGTCGGTGGTCGTCAACGAGAATCAGCACATGAGCTCCTCGTATGCATCCGCGATCTCCGCCGCCACCAGCTCGATGTGGGGCGAGGTCGTCAGCGCTTCGGTTCGTTCATCTGCGCTCGAGTTCATGAAGATGGACTCTTCAGTGCTGAACTCCGCGGCAAAGGCTATTGCGCAACACTCGGCGCCAATGTGGATGGACTCTGTTCGTCAGGTCGCGAGCGCCCCCTTGAGTAAAATGCAACCCGCCATCACGGCGGCATCTCTTTCCCAATCATTTCACCGTGATCTGCTAGCGGCGATGCGCCCTCGAAACTACGACGTCCTGTCGTCAATCAAGACTCCCGCCATGAGTTCCCTGATCGCATCAGCAGGCCTGCAGCCTGGGTTATTGAACCCTTCGACCACCGTCATCAGCTCACTGGTCAAGGAGATGGATCTCGGGTGGAAACCTCTCCATCTTGTTATCCCTGGGCTCGCCGGCGGACCCGTTCCCGGCTTCGATGCAACCGTCCGCTCGATACTTGGAGACGTCGCAGAACGGTTGGGGACCGAGCTTGAGGTCCCCGGCGACGAAATTGAGTTCACCGCCTGGCCCGACGTTGAGCTCCAACCAGACCCCGAGTACATCGACTACACAAACGGCCACGGCCAGGAACTCCAGAGTGCATTCTGGCCACGCCGAAAGCTAATGCAGGCGGCGCGGAACGCTGTCTTCATCATCCTCGTGTACTCACTCGCGACCGACGCAGCCCCCGGAATCATCGAGAGCTTGCCAACTCAAGTCTCTGCACACATTCCAGAAGACCCTGTACCCGACGAGATCCAGCCTCCGGACTGGCTCTGGAAGGCGATCCTTCTGGGGTACGGCATCCGAACGGCGCGGAAAGATACGGCAGACCCCGATCATTAGCCCAGCCTCGAGCACATCACCGCCCACTTCACCGGCTGAACGCGTCACCATCGGACTGAAGGGCAGGACCTCATGAGCTTCAGGCGCAAGAAGGACACCGGCGAGCAGGGCAATCGAGGCGAGTTCGGATCTACCACCCGGGCAGAGGCCAACATCAGCGTCGTGCGTGCCGGCGGGACCATCGACCGATCGGCCAAGATCGATGGCTCCGCGACGATCAGCTCGTCGGCGACGATCCGGAACATGGTGCGGATCCAGGAAGATGTAAGGATCGGGGACGGCGTGAAGATGGGCCACCACTCCTTCGCTGGCGCTGGGGCGCGGATCGACGCGGGTGCTGAGGTGGGCTCGGGTGCCCGGATCAGCGGAGGCGCGCATCTGAACTCCGTTGTCCGGGTCGGGCCGAACGCTTCGATCGCGAATCGCGTTCGCGTCGGGGAGGGAACGAAGGTCTCTGCGTGCGCGATCATCAACTCCGACTCCGAGATCGGGCCCGACGTACACGTTGGTCGGAACGTGAACGTCGGCGGCCGGTCAATCATCGGGCAAGGGACGGTGATGAAGGCGTTCTCCTCGACCGGACAGGGGACGACGCTTGGCCGGAACGTCGAGCTCGGTGAGGAAGCACTGGTCGGCTACCGCTGCACCCTCGGTGACCGGGTCCGTGTCGACCCCGGGATCATGGTCGTCCCCGAGTCGCGGATCGCCGACGGAGAGCACGTGAGCATCGATCATCCGTGCGCAGCGCCGAAGCCAGAGCCTGAGCCGGAGGACTGACCGACCCAACTGCCCGCTGCTCGCCCGGGTCCTGCGAGGTTCAGGCCCCGCCCACTTGCCGGATTGACAGAATCTCTCTGGCGAAGGACGGGCGACATGGGACTCGGGCGTGGGCCGCAGTATGAGAAGGACTCCGACGAGTTCGCGAGCTCGCTGAGCCGCGGCATCGTGAAGGTCGGCCTGTTCGTGCTGGTCGCGATCTTCGTCGTGTCGCTGCTGGTCGGGGTGCTGTCGTGAGCGGGTCCGTGTTCGGGATCGCCGGCGGGACGGTCGAGGAGCTCGGCACCGATGCCGCGAAGGCCGGGCGGGTCGGTGAGGAGAGCACGGGGCGGGTGCTGGACATGCTCGCGGTGGAGTCTCAGCGAGATGTGTGGCATGACCTGGATGTTCCTGCGCGTGGTGTGGTCGCGAACATCGACCACATCGTCACCGGTGGCACCGTTCTCCTGATCATCGACTCGAAGCGGTGGCGGCCCGGCTTCTACTGGACCCTCGAGAACACCTCGTACCGGTGGCTGGCGAAGGTGGAGCACGCCGACCGGCGCACCATGGCGATGCTCCAAGAGCGGATCAGCACTCACATCCCACGCGCCCTCGTCCGGCGCCCGCTGGTGTCGATCGAAGCCTCGCGTCCCGGGGCGCTGAGCGTGACGTTCCTGCACGTCCCGGGCGCGGATGCGATCCGGGCAAGTGCCCTGCCGCGTCGGGTGCGGGCGTTGGTGCCGGATGAGCCGACGGATCCGGATCTCGTCGCGGCCCTGTACCCGCTGCTCCGCACGAGCTGAACGGGGGTCACGATGGCGCAGAAGTACGACAAGCCCGCCCTGAACCTCACCATCCCTCTGACGGTGCTGACGTTCCTGCTCACCAGCGCCGCGGTGTTGGCCCGGTTGCCTGCGGGGTGGGTGCTGTTCGCCGGGGTGCTGGTCGTGGCGTGGTTGCATCCGGCGCCGATGCTCACGGGCCCGAAGGAGACACCCGCGAATCCGCGGGAGGAGCACCTGATCCGCGGACACCGGTCATGGATCGACACCCGCACCTCTCTGCTGCTCGGGAACCCGTGGGGGTGGGAGTCGTTCTGGCCCGGCGCCCCGCCACGGCTCTCGTTCATCACCTCGGCCGCGACCGGCGGCGGCGTCGCGGCACTGCCCCTGTCCGATCAGTTGCCGACCGATGTGATCGAGCGGATCGCGGCGCTGATCGGTGGAGACGCCCCGGTCGTGGCGATGCCCTGGTGGGTCGCCGCGTCGTCGGGGCTGCTGACTCACCACGTGATCGTCTCGCTCCTCTCCCGTCGCCGGAGGATCCGGGAGCAGCCGGTCGTGACGATCAGCCCCAGAGTGCTCCGGCAGCTGTGGTTTTCGAGGGCGCGTCCGCTCCTGCTCGTCACCCCGGTCGCCGCGGGCCTGGGCGCGTGGGCGGTAGAGGCCGGACTGGTCGTGGCGGGTCAGGAATCGCTGGCATGGCGGGCCGTCGGGATGGGCGCGGCGGTGATCCTCGCTGTCGTTGCGGTCATCGGTGGGCCGGTCTCGCGGCTGGGTCTGGCTCGGTGGCGGCGACTGCAGGGAGCATCGACGGAGTGGGCCCCGCGGTTCGCCGAGCTGTTCACCGAGAAAGAGGGCCGGCCACGGCTCGTGGACCGGACTATCGCGCCGTGTGGGGCGATCGTGGATGTGATGGATGCACCGCCGAAGCTCATGGCCACCGGCCTACGCGACCGGGCCGACGCGATCAGCGCGTTCTACGGCGACCCCTCCACGCAGATCGATGTCCTCTCGAGCCCGAACCTCGACGCGTCCGGGCAGCCGATCCCCGGGACCTCACACCAGCTGCGCGTGCGAGTCGTGCAGTGGCCGGAAGGATCGTTCCCGAACCTGCTGGACCCCGACCTCGACCCGTACTCCCGCGATCTCGCGCTGGAGTCCGCGATGGCCCGGGCTCTGGACGGGATCGGAGTGAACCGGATGGTGCTGCTCGAGGCCGTGCAGGCCGCGGACCTGCCCGCGCCGGTCCAGCCTCCGACCGCGTCTCGTGTCGTCGCGGCGTGGCGGTGGCTGCGCGGCGTGCCAGCCCCGACGCCAAACACTCCCGAGGATTCGCCGCTGGCGATCTGGAAGACGACCTGGGCCATGCCCGGCATCACCACCCCGCCGTGGGCGAGCATCCAGTCCGAGCACGCATCCATCGCCGCGGCCTGCTCCACCGTGATCGGTGACGAGCAGGTCGACGTCGACGCCGTCGTGGACAGGCGCAACGGGTTCGTGCTCGTCGGCGACCCCCTTTCCGCAGACGCGACCTACGCCGAGGACTCGGGGCTCACGTTGGAGCAGGTGCGGAATGTGCAGGCGGAGATCGAGTGGGAGAAGCGCTGGGAGCAGACCCTCCCCCAGGGTGCACCGGCACCGACCACCCGCTTCGAGATCACCCGCGACACCGAACTCCCCCAGCGCTTCACCCGCGACGGGCTGATCCTGCACGAGCAGCTGTTCGCGACCAAGACCGGCCTCGATGCGGGCGAGACGTACATCGACCCGCGCGGCAAGGACTTCGAGAAGGGGATGCGCACCTCCATCACTGGCGCGCAGATGGCCTCCATCGTCGGCTGGCCCAGCGAGAAGGAAGGCCAAGGCTCCCGCCACCCGCACCTGTTCCTCGTCCGCTGGACCACCGACCCCGTCCCCACCACCCCGCAGGACGTCGCACCACCACAGGGCTCAGCACCCGTCGCCACGAGCGCTGCCGCGTGGGTGCTCGCGCACCTGATCAACACCGCGTTCCGCGCCCCGGCCGTGAAGCTGCCCAAGCCCGAGCTCGTCCAGACCGAACCCCTCACTGTGCCGGCGAGTTCGAAGCACGCGTGGAAGGTGACGCTGCGCCTCCACGGCGGGACGACGCTGATCGACGTGCGGAAGAAGGCCGACGCGATCCGCTCTCAGCTCGCCTGCCCCTGGATGCGCCTCGCCAGCCCGCGCGACGGCGAAGTGACCCTGTACATCGGGGATCCGGGACCGGGTGCGAAGCTGCGGCGCGGCGCGGAGGTCGAGGTGCGACGAGTCGACTTCGACCAAGCGTTCGTCGACTCGAACATCACGAACCTCTCCGGCGCCGTCCCGACCCTGACGAAGCTCGAGACCCTCGCCGCGAACGACCAGGTCGAGGTCCTCGACTTCACCCTCCCGCCCGGTGTCGATGTCGCGAAGGTGAAGGGGAACAGGGAGAAGCTCCGCTCGAACCTGAACGTCGAGTTCCTCGATGTGCGCCGCCACGGGGCGTCCGGGATCCAGCTGTTCATGGCCGAGCACGATCCGCTGCCCGAACGCGTCGGGATCCCCTTCACCACACTCGGGGACACGCCTGCGGCATTCGGGGTGAGCGCGCTCGGTGAGCCGATGATCTTCGACCCGCTCGAGAACCCCCACCTGCTCGTCCTCGGTGGGACCGGTTCTGGCAAGTCTGCGGCGATCAGCACGATGCTGTTCGACCTGATCCGCTGCGGCTACCTCCCGGTGATCATCGATCCGACGAAGGGCGGGTACGACTTCCTGTTCGCCAGCGACTGGGCGATCGCCCCGTTCGCCGCCGACGTGTACCAGGCCGCCGCCACCATGAAGGCCCTCTGTGGGGAGCTCGAACGGCGCAAGGCCCTGAACGGCCGCCACGGTGTCGTGAACATCGACAAGCTGCCGGTGGAGGTGCGGCCTCCGCATCTGATCGTGGTGGTCGATGAGTTCACGTCCCTGATCGGGAAGTCGTCAGTGCCACCGAAGTCCGATGATCCGGCTGCCGATCATGCGCGGCTCGAGGCGGAGGCGGAGAACAACGCGCGGGCGATCATCGGGAGCATCGTCGGGAAGCTCGGGCGGGAGGCTCGCTCGGTGGGGATCCATCTGCTGCTCGGCACCCAGAAGCTGAGCGCGAAGACCCTCGACACCATGCCCGGAGGATCCGACCTCAAGACCAACCTGGCGCGGATGGGGCTGGGGAACATGACTCAGGGGGACCGGATGAGCGCATTCCGGAACCCGATGGAGGCCGACACGATCGCCGCCCCGAGAGTCGGACGGGGCCTGTTCGAGCCTCTGACCGCGCCGCATCCTCGGCTCATGCAGGTCTGGTACGAGGAGAACGCCACCCTCCACGCGAAGCTCGACGAGCTCGACGTCCCCCGCTCTGGACCGGAACAGCTGCTGGATCCGACTGATCCGCGCTATGCCGTCACGCCGCTGGACGGTTTCGTGGACGTGGTCGAGGAGACGATCATCGCGGAGGTGGTGCCGGCGGTGGAGGAGCTCGACCTGGACATCTGCTTCGATCTCGGGGCCCTTCTCGAGGACACCTCTCCCGAACCTGAGCTTGCGGCTCCCGCCGCACCGGGCCGGAGCGTGGCCCTCTCCGAGCTCAAGGCGGGCAACCTGTTCGAGCTCCTCGAGACTCTCCAGCACGTCATCGAGTCTGAACCGGTCGCGGAGATCGTGGTCGACGTCGACGGACTCGACGCCGAGTCGGAGGTCGGAGCCACCTACCGAGAGCTGATTGCCGAGCTCGCCGCCAACACGAGCGCCGAGCTGCACGAACCCGTTCCCCAGCCCATCGAGACACCGGCCGAGGACCTGCCTGGGGTCGCGGCGGCCCCGGCCGACACCCCCGCCACGCCAACTACCCCGGAGGCCGGCACGTCGGTCGATGAGGATGACGGGTTCGACTTCAGCTTCGAGGCTCCGCCAATGGTCCGCGGAGGCCTCTGACCGCGGACGACGCGTCCTCCCGCCCACTGTGGCGACCGAGGAGGTCACCCATGGCGGAACAGCCCACCACCCCCGGCAAGAACACCGGGGACACTCCCCTGCCCCACGCCGACGACGCGCTCAAGGCTCCCGGCAGCGGCGACCTCAGCACCGGCACCACATCGACAGGTGCATCGACCGGCCGAGTGCTCGCGCAGAGGGGCGTCGAGGCCGGCGTGAAGAAGGCGACCGGATCCGACATCGCCGTCAGCGCCGTCCGCGGAGCACAGAAGGCCCGCAACGGCGACATGATCGGTGGAGCCCAGGACGTCGCCGCCTCCGGAGCAGGTGCACTCACCACCGCAGCCATTGCCGGCACAGGCGCCGGTGCCCCCGTCGCAGGGATCGCCGGATCCGCCGTCACCACCCTCCTCCAGACGAAAGCCGTCCGTCACGTCCTCACCGCCATCGCCGCGATCGTCATCACCGCCCTCGTCGTGCAGACCATCGTCATCACCGGAGTCACCGCGGCGATCGTCAGCGCCGTCCTCCCCTCGGTCAGCCAGGCCGCGACCAGCTCCCCGACCTGCAACGACCAGGGCGGTGCAGGCGTAGGCGCGCCGAGCAACGTGGTCGGTGGGGACATCGAGGAGAAGGTGTGGAACTACCTCCGCGGCGCCGGATACAGCGAAGAGCAGACCGCCGGCGTCATGGGCAACATTCAGCGCGAGTCCGGCTTCAACCCCTTCGTCGCCCAAGACGAAGCCAGCACCCCGAGCCTCGAGTCCGGTTGGGGGCTGGTGCAGTGGACCGGCAGTCGCCACGCCGATGTCCGCGACGCCGTCATCGCCGAGCTCGGCGCCGACTACTACATCGCCGCCCCCACCATGCAGCAGCTCCCCGAATCCATGACCGAGCAGGACGTCGACGCGATGGTGCTGTTCCAGCTGCGCTACATCATCAGCGAACTCGAGGGCGCCGAGAAGGCCGCCGGTGACCACCTCGCCTCCACCACCACCGTCGAAGCAGCCACCAGGTCGTTCGAGTCGCGGTACGAGCGGGCCGGGATCTCCGCGATCGACGAGCGTTTCGCCAGCGCCCGAGCGTTCTACGACCAGTACAACGGTACGGCCACCCCGACCCCGGGCGGTACCGACCCCGCCCCGAGCCCCGACGAGACCCCAGCCGTCCCGGCCACCAGCGGTTCGAACAGCGACTGCACCGGAGCCACCATCACTCCTGGCACCGAGACCGGATCCGTCACCCCCTGCCCCAGCGGCACCCCCGGCTGCGTCAACATCGCGGCGCTCACCCAGCCCTCCGCCACACTCGCGTGCCCGGCCGGCACCATCGACCAGGGCACCGCCACCGCCTACTACCGGGGGCAGGGGAAGCCGATCCGGCTCTGCGCCCTCGACGGCGCGACGGACCTGAACGGGCGCCCGATCGTCATGAACGCGATCATCGCCCCCGCCTTCGTCGCCTTCTGGACTGACGCAGAAGCCGAGGGCCTCGGGCTGACCTTCACATCGTCCTACCGGTCCCACGCCAAGCAGCAGTCGCTGTACGCGAACTCCCCCGGAGGCGCGGCGAGGCCCGGCTGGTCCAACCACGAGTTCGGGATGGCGTTCGACATCGGCGGCTTCCCCACCTCCTACTCCCGTCATAACTGCGGACCCACCCGCACTCCTGAGAACGCCTGCTCCTACCCCGGGACCGGCGCTGACCTGGAGCGGTGGAAGCAGCTCCGCGAGCTCGGGCTGAAGCACGGTATGTACATCCACGACGAGGAGTTCTGGCACATCGAGTTCATCCCGTCCGGCCTCCACCGCGGCCGCAACATCGACGTCCACGAAGGGTGACCGTCATGAGTTCGAAGATCCTCCGCGGGCTTGGCGTCGGCGCGGCGGTGCTGCTGGTCGTCGCCGGGTTGTACTGGCTGATCCCCACCGGTAACCCGAAGATGGACGATCCATCGCGGGTAGGGAGCACCGACGTCGCTGTGCTGACCTCCGACGGCGGCACCGACCAACCGACCGTGACCGAGGCGCCGACGACTTCGGCCGTGACGGATGCTCCAGCACCGACGGGCGATCGGACGGATCCCGAGCAGGTCGCACGCGAGTTCATGACGACCTACCCCCGCGACATCCGTGAGCAGTCCGATCCGACCTTCCTCGCCTCGCTTGACGGTGTCGACACGGCCCCTCTCGATCAGGTCACCGACCTCAAACTCGATCAGGCCGGCCACGCCTCTGACGAGACCCACGAGCGGTACGCCTACACCGTCACCGGCACCTACCAAGGCCAGGTGCAGGCGTTCTACTCGATGGTCGTCGCTCGTCCGGCCGAGCCCGGTGAAGGTGGTGGGGCCGCGGAGAACGATCTGCCGTTCCAGGTCCACTCGTTCGACTGGGCGCCCGGCATGATAGGCGACGAGGACAGTCCCGGCCCGGCCGCCGGCAAGCCCGTCCCGATCACCACCGAGGAGCGCGAAGAACTGATCGGCCAAGTCCGTACCGACGTGATCGACCCGATCCTCACCTTCGACCCCGACGAGAGCCCCGAACAGCGGCAGGAACGCCTCGACGAACTCACCGTCGAGCCGTCCACCGTGACTCCCCCGATGTCCCGCAGCGGCCGCTACGCCATGATCACCGAGACCCTCTCCCAGACCTACAGCACCGAACACGGCGGCCCCATCACCATCACCTACGCCGGCACCTGGGTCGACCCCTACGACCCCACCCACAACGGATCATGGTCGCTCACCGCCGCGATGTCGAGGACGGACGAGCGCAACTTCGTAGTACACAACGTCGATGGGCCCGCACCGTTCAAGAGCGGCGAGCAAGATTAGTAGCCGCGAAGCAGGTATATCGACAGAGGAAGTAACATCTCGCTTACGGATTCAAACAATGACCTGACCTTCAGTTCACCGATTGCCGCGACCAGCGAGGCGCAGCACGAAGGTCCTCATCGCGGCCCAGCTCCTCCCACCACTCTTCTCCTGAGCGTTAGTCTCGTTTGGCACGACAGAAAACCCCTTCGAGCCAACCTGAAAGACGCGGCGTGGCCGCAGGTGCGACTCGATAGAACTAAGCGCCTTCGCAACATCGTGAATAGTTCTATTCTCGATATATGTCGTCTTCAGGTGCGGCTCCCAGTCGAGGATGTACACATCCAACAAAGATCGTCGGCCACGACCACTATCCCCCTCATACGAAACTTCCACCTCGTACCGGTTGCTGAAGTCTCCTGGGCGGGCGCGTTCAAACGCCTTCACCTCCCAGATCGTGGACCACTCGTCACCGGGCACGAGCGTAGGGAGGACATCAAAAACCATGAACGCGTCAGAGTCGGAGAGCGACTGCAGTTTCGGCTCACTCGAAAGCCGCACATTGTGCGCAGCAGACTGTCCGAGATTCCTCACGTAGAGCTCCACGATCCCGTGGTCAACCCGACGAAGGCCGACGGCCACGTAGGGACGGGCTTGCTGGAAACGGAGCTCGCGACTATCCCAAAGTTGCACCACGGCAAAAATCGCGGTTAGAAGTGCTACGACAAGCAGGAGCCACTCTGCGAGTCCAGAATTGAGCGCCAACCAATCCAAGGTGTTCTTCATTTGGAGCCTAAACAGTTGTATCGAGTGGTGGTGCCGTCAAGGATACTGAGGTCCGCCGACACTTGAGGGTCGCGTTGGAGCACTAGCTGCCGGTACGGTCTCACCATCGAGATTCGGGACGGGGTACGGACGAGCCAGACTCGGTCTGGCGATGCTCACGACATCGCTCGGCTAGCGCGAGAGATCGTTGGCACTTCAGATGATGTCCGGTTAGTGGAGATCGCCAAGAGGATCGAGCGCATAGCGCGAGCCCTCGAATCTGAGCTCTGAAGTCCTCCCCTTGGGGAGCTACGGACTGGTCTGCCGACGAGCTAAGGCTTCAGCGCCAAGCCGTTCCCTGCCGCCACTCAACTCGCAGTGGCTCCCCAGCAGGGAAGTAGCGTCGTCGGCGCCACTGCAGGCGCAGGATGTACAGCCGCGACGGCACGGTCCCGGACTTGCGGGAGTTGTGGAAGGGGCAGAGTGCCTGTTGGTTGCTCATGGTGGTGCGGCCGCCGCGGGACCAGGGGAAGATGTGGTCGCCCTGAGTGGGGGTGTTCGTGCAGCGGTGCCAGAGGAGCGACTTGTGCTCGCACCGGTGGCCGGCACGCTCGAACGCCGCCCGACGCTCAGCAACGGTGAAACCGCGACGGGGATCCCGGTACTCGCAGGCACCGCCGGCGGGCGATGCGAGCACCACGCAGACGACCAACGCGACGGCGACAGGGATGAGCAGCCAAGGGTGCTGGGCGAAGACGCCGAGGACGACCTCGAGCGCTTGCAGTACGTCCCTGAGTAGCTGAGACTCCGGCATCTCGTCCGCCTCTCGAGGATGAATGTGGGACGGGCCGCCGACACGACCCCAGAGGTTGGGGTGCGTCGACGGCCCGTGGTGAGCTGGTGGGGTCAGAAGTCGAAGTCGTCGTCCGAGCCGCCGTCACCCGTCTCGGCCGCGACGGAGGCGGTGGCCTTCGCCTTCGGCTTCGCGCCGGCCCGGTTGCCGTTGCCCTTGCGGCGGGTGGCGGTGGTGGTGGCGAACTTGTTCGACGGTCCGCCCTCCTCGACGATCAGCTCGATACTGGAGCGCTCGTTGCCGTCCTTGTCGGTGAAGTTGTTCTGCTTCAGCTTCCCGACGACGAACACGCGGCCACCCTTCTCGTTCGACTCGGCGAAGTTCTCCCCCGCCTCGCGCCAGTACGAGCAGCGCACGAACGTCGGCTCCCCATCGACCCACTCTTCCGACTCCTTGTCGAAGATCCGGTCGTTGTGCGCGATCGTGAACGACGCGACCGGGATGTTCTTCTTCGTGTGCCGCAGCTCGGGGTCGGCCGTCAGCTGACCGATCACGGTGACGTTGTTGTCCAGAGCCATGTGAACTCTCCTCTTTGGTCTGCGTGACATCGCTGGTGCTCTGCCACATGGCTGCAACCCCGCAGAGGGGGTCGCGGCGGGAAGCTCCCGCATACCCGACGAGTGGGCGACACAGAGCGCTCACAGGACACGCCTGAGGAAATGGACGTCAGCCGGAACGTGCAGCGGCCGGCGGGCCGAGCCCGTCGACGGGGATGGTGGCTGGGTCGATGGCGCCGGAGTTGATCGCGTCGGTCATCGCCCGTATCTGATCGCGCCAGTCCTGGGTCTCGATCACGACGCAGCACAGCGCCGGTGTCGACACGAGCGCCGGGAGTCGCCCGGCCGCGAGGAGCTCCGCGAGTCGTCGCTGCGCGGTCGCGGGGACCCGGACCGGTCCGTGGACGGTCTCGAGGCGGAGGTGGGTGCCGCGGCGTCGACCGGTGCGGGGTGTAGCGAGCTCGAACCCCTCCCCTGTCACCTCGGACAGGGCTTCCTGCAGTTGCCGCCACTCGACCGACTCGGCGACCTGCGAGATCCCGATGTCCTCATCGTCCGGACGGGGCAGAGAGGGCTTCGGTGCGGGATCAGGCGCCGACACATGGACGAGTGATTCCCCTGGCTCGGGCGCGACGGGCGCCGCGACCGGTTCAGGGACCGTCTCGACCGGCGACGTAACCGGGGCCAGACTCGGGGTCGCCGGGGGTGGCATGGGGCTGCTGTCGGCCAGTATCCGCCCCACCGCCAGGACCGGTTCCCCTTCCGCGTCCCGGTCCGGATCCTCCACCGCCATGTGCTCCACGCTCGCCAGCACGATCGAGTGCTCGAGGGTGGTCTCGGTGGTGGACTCCGCCGTCGTCTCGTCGGTGATCTCGCGGTCGACTTCCCGGATCCGGACCGTGCCCTGGATCTCGACCAGGTCACCGATTTCCGGCATCCCGATCTCCTTCAGCGCGGCGTGGACGTCCGCGAACCCGACCGTCTGGATCGACGTGTGTGCGTTCTCGAGCTCCATCGTCACCATCCATGTGCCCTTCCGGGTCAGCCGCTCCGTGAACGCCGAGACCACCCCACCCGTATGGACTCGAGCCCCGTCCGTCCCGGGCAGCTTGTGCAGGCCGACCGGGGGCTTTGGCGCCGCATCATCCCCCGGGCTTAGCCGGTATAGGTCGGCGATCTGGCCAGCGAGGGTCTTCGTGGGGTGGGTGCCGGTGATCGCGAGGATGCTCGCCCGCTCCCTGGCCGCCTTCTCCAGCACCGAGTACTCCATCCGCGGCACCCGGATCTCGGGATCCCGGGCGACGGCGCGAGCAGCGATCACGTGCCCGAACCGGAACCCGTCCCCGACATGGTCGAACGCCCCCGCCTGCGCGAGGGCCACCAGTTGGGCGCTTGTGACTGTCTTCGCCGTCGCGCCGTCCTCGGTGGCGGGCACGGTGACGCGGGTGGCGAGGTCGCCCATCGACGCGTAGGGGCCGCCCGCCTCTCGTTCGGCGACGATCCGGGAAGCGATCGAGCCGACACCCTTGATCTCCCCCAGCCCGAGCCACACCGACCCGTCCCGCGCGATCGTGTGCTCGGCCGAGACGTTGATGTCCGGGGCTTGGACGGTGACGCCTTCGGCGCGCAGGGAGCGGATCGTGGCGACGCGGAGGTGGGCCTTGTCCCGGCCGGAGCCGGTGAAGCGGAGGACTGCGGCACCGAACTCGGCGGGCCAGTTCGCCTTCAGGTACGCGGTCTGGAATGCGATCGCCCCATACGCGGCAGTGTGCGAGGCGTTGAAGGCATAGGACCCCGAGCCTTCGAACGCTGCCCAGAGCCGCTCCGCCGTCGCCGCCGAGATCGCGGGAACAGGTGTCACCCCGTCCTCCGCGACACCTGGTCGCTGGGCGCCGGCGATGAAGTCGGGCTTCAGTGAGTCGATCAGGTCCTGTTTCTTCTTCGAGATCGCTCGGCGGAGGTTGTTCGCGCGCGCCGCATCGAACTTCCCGACGATCTTCCCCAGCCGCATCATCTGCTCCTGGAACAAGATCACGCCCTGGGACTGCCCCAGCACGGACGCGATCACCGCCTGCTCCGCGGGGTCGGTGGTGAGGGAGTCGTAGGTGACGGGGGTCTTGCCGCCGGTGCGCTCCGCCCACTCGGTGTGCATCCCGGCGCTCATCGGCCCCGGCCGGTAGGCAGCGATCAACGCCGCGAGATCATCGAGAGTGCGGGGGCGCGCGGTCGTGAGCAGGTCCCGCATCCCCCCGGATTCGAGCTGGAACACCCCGGTCGAGTCCCCACGCCCCAGCAGCTCCCAGGCCGCGTCGGCCCGGGGGCCCGTGGTGCGCAGCTGCAGGAGGTCGAAGTCGATCTCCCCTTCGGTGGCGAGGACGTTCTGTTCGGTGGCCTTGATGATGTCGAGGGTGCGCAGCCCGAGCACGTCCATCTTCAAGAGCCCGAAGTCGGCGATGTCCCCTCCGTCCCATTCGGTGACCCACTCCCCCTCGATGAGGCGCATCGGCACGAGCGGGGTGAGGTTCTCGTCGGAGACGACGACGCCGCAGGGGTGGATGCCGGGGCTGACGACGACACCCTCGAGCACCGCCGCGTACTCCAGCATCGTGGCCACCCCGTGCCGGGCACGTCGCCGAGGCCCTGGCTTCGGGAGCTCGTCCCCGTCCTGGGTGGCGAGGTGGTCGCGGAGCGTCTGTCCGGCCTCGTGATGGGCTCGGAGCGCGGCGGCATCTTTCGCAGCCATGCCTGTTGTGTCCGGCGGATCCTCGCTCAGGAGCATGGCCAGGTTCGTCGGGTCGGCGGGGAGCTGCTTCTTGACCTCGGCGACGGTGCTGACGGGGATCTCGAGGTAGCGGCCGGCGGAGTCGATGGCGCGCTTGGCCTTGTTGGTGCCGTGCATGCCGAGGCGGCACACGTTGTCGTGGCCGTACCGGATCGAGAGGTAGTCGATGGCCTCGCTGCGGCGTTCGCGTTCGAAGTCGACGTCGATGTCGGGCATCTCGGTCCGCTCGAGGTCCAGGAACCGCTCGAACAGCAGCCCTCCTTCGATCGGATCGATCCCCACGATCTGGAGTGCGTACGAGACCGCGGAGCCGGGGGCGGAGCCGCGGCCGGGACCGACATGGATCGGCGCCTTCCGGGCGCGGTCCGGGTCTTCGGTGCCCGTGTCGTGGCGGGTGACCCAGTCGGTGGCGGTCCAGTCGGAGCGGGCCCAGGCGATGAGGTCTTCGACCAGCAGGAAGTAGTCCAAGACGCCGAGCCGGCAGATCACCGACAACTCAAACCGCAGCCGCGCCGACACCTCGGCGGGCAGGTCGCTGCCCCAACGGTGCTTCGCCCCTTCGTGGACGCGGTGCATGAAGTAGCTGAACGCCACGGGATCCGTGCCCTCCGCGGCGGAGGACGGGACCGGGTAGCGCTTGAACGTGCCGTCCTCGTGACCGGTGGTGAACCAGGCCGGGATCGGGAAGGACGGAACCCTGAGGCGAGTCTCGGGGAAAAGGTCCGGGTCGACGCGTGCAGCGATGCGGACAGTCTCGTCGCAGCCCCGCTGCCAGGTCGCGTCATCGGGTCGCAGGGCCCGCATCTGCGCTTCGGTGCGGAAGAACTGCCCCGTGCCGCTGAACCGGTACCGGTCCGAGTCGTTGACCGTGCGTCCGGACTGGCCGAGCGCGATATGCGCCTCATGCACAGGCTGCTCTGACTCGGAGACGTAGTGGGAGTCGTTGGTGACCACGACCGGGAGATCGTTCCGCTCCGCGAGCTCGTACAGGCCCGCCAGGGCACGGTCCTGGGCGGCCTGGCCATGGTCGGCGAGCTCCACGTACACGTTCCCGTGCCCGACGGCTGCGGTGAGTCGGTCGAGGTTCGCCTGCGCCCGCTCCGCCTCCGCGGCATCCGCGACGGGGTCGGTGCCGGTGATGCGGGACAGGGGTCCGGCGATGGGGCCGCCGATGCAGCCGGTGAGGACGATCAGCCCCTCCGCATGCTCGGCCAGGAGGTCGTAGTCGATCAGCGGGTACTTCCCGGTCTTGGTCTCCTGGGAGCGGTTGGACATCTCGATCAGGTTCCGCAGACCCGCGCTCGTGGAGGCGAGGAGGGTGAGGTGCTCGTAGCGTTTCGTCTTCGTCGCCGCCCGGCTGATCGAGGCGCTGGACCCGCCGGAGTCGAGGTCATCGGAGTCCGCGGCGACTTGGATCGTGCCCGGCTCGTGCCGGGTGCCGGAGACGACGAGGTACACCTCGATCCCCGGAATCGGAGTCACGCGGCCGTTCCTGGTGCAGGCGGTGCGGAGGGCCCAGAGGGACGCGAGTCGACCGTGATCGGTGATCGCCAGAGCGGGCTGGTGGTCGGCGGCTGCGGCGTCCACGAGCCGGGTCACCGAGGACAGGCCGTCGAAGTCGGAGTACTCCGAGTGGGTGTGGAGGTGGACGAAGCCCGCAGTGCTCACGAAGATCCCTTTCGACGCCGATCCCAAGCCCATGCCTAGTGGGCGCAGCGGGCGTCTCGCGGGACACGGGCGGGACAGCGGGGGGTCCGCAGATCAAGATCCGTCCAGCTCGTCGGGGCCGAGTTGGCAGACATTTCCCCTAAGAGGTTATACCGGGGAAGGTGGGATATGTGGGCGAACGCGGGCTGACCTGTACGTTTCACGGTGGCAGTGCGGTGGCACTGCCTTCGAAGTTCGGAACCCTGAAACCGGGTGCGACCTGCACTGACGGGCGGATCTGCGGCCTGTCGCGAATGTTGGCACTCGCGCGCGAACACGGGCTGACCTGCGCAAATGCCGACGCGATGCTCCAGCCGCCGCTTTCGGCGATCGGCAGACATTTCCCTTAAGAGGTTATATCCCGAAACGTGGGATATGTGGGCGAACGCGGGCTGACCTGTACGTTTCACGGTGGCAGTACGGTGGCACTGCCTTCGAAGTTCGGAGCCTAAAACCGGGCGCGACCTGCATGAACAGTCCGATCCAACAGGATCCCCGAATGTTGGCACTCCCGCGCGAACATGGGGTGACCTGCGACGATGCGATCCGCACCCGATGTGGCCCCAGGGACTCGTCAGGCGTGGTTCGCGCCTGCAGCCCCGGCCCCGTTGACACGGCGCCACCAGGCACCCCTGCAAACCTGCAGGTCAGGCCGCCGATGCCAACAGCGCCAACCGAGCGCCAACGGCGACAGGTCGATGTTCCTGCAGGTCAGAGTACGATTGACACCAAATCCCACATCGCGCGGCAAAACTATATACGTATAGGGGATCTGGGTTGATATCTGTACCCCCATATACATCTCTCTTTCTCTATACGTATATAGTTAGTTATGTAGGATAGGGGTGTAAACGCAGAGTGACCTGCACGTTTGATGGGTGGAGCACGTCGGCACTGGGGTGGAGAAAATCGCCGATTGTGTTGATGACCTGCACGAACGCTCCGTGGCCCCATGTTGGCACTCGCCCCACAGCGTCGACGCGCCAGGGTAGCGCAGCCTCCTTCGCATATGGGTTGGGTGAGAGCACCTTTCGACCCTGGAGGCCCACGATGCACACCCGACGAGTGCGGTACCTGCTCCAGCCCGGCGAGCCGCTCACCCTGCCCGAGCGGACCGTCCCCCAAGTGCTGCGCCTGGGCTTGGCCCGCACCGTCCTCGGACTGGACGACGACCGGATCCTCGCCTCCCCCGCCGTCGCGATCCCCCTGCCCCGCTACGTCGACGGCCAGCCCCTGCGCGGCACCCCCGGCATCCGACCCGACGCGCTGCGGTTCCCGTTCATGTGGCTCCCCGCCCCGCTCCGCGAACGGTTCGAGATCGACACCGGCGACGGGACGATCACCCTCGAGTCCGATGACGCGTGGGCGCTGCGGGTCGTGTTCGAGATGTGGGGCTCCGGCCTGTACGACATCGACACCGGCGGCTGGCTCGACGTCCTCGCCCTGCACGACCTCGACCCCGACGACCCCGCCACGCACGACCGGATCACCGCTTGGTGGGCTGGCGGTGCGGACGAGACCCTCGACGTCATCGACCTCACCGGCGCCCTCGTGCCCGACACGGTCGAGGACTCCGACTGGGCATCGATCGCATCCCTCGCCCTCGTGGACTCGTTCGACAAAGCCTCCATGGCGCTGTCGGCGGTGGACACCGTGGCGCTGTGCGAGCTCGTCACCGACGGAGACCTCACACCGCTCGGCACCACCGACCCCGCCCGGGCCGTCCGCTCCCTGCTCCGCATCGCCCGCACCCGCTTCACCGGCAACCCCGACGCGAGCACCCTCCTCGCGCACCTCCAGGCCCAGGCTGACGAGCCCGGCACCGAGGGCCCGTTCCTGGTCGATGAGATCGTGCCGCAGCTGTCGGAGATCGCACAGGGCCTGTGGACCACCTACGAACCGACCCTCACCGAAGTCGTCGCCAGTTTCACCGAGGAGAACCTCGTCGGCGCCGGGACGGAGGGCCGATGAGCGGGTCCGTCGCAGCGGTGCAACGGACCAGGCATCAGGTGCCCGGGTTCGACCCGCACAACGCCGCTCACGTCGCCGCGGTCGAGACGAAGCTGTCCGACGAAGCCGGCACCGGATTCCGCGTCGTCGGCTTCGACCCCGAGACCCAGACGGTCACGTTCGAACGCACCCGTGCCGTGACCGAGGTCGCCGCCGAGAAGGGCACCACCCGCCTCATCGCGTCACTCCGAACCGGCGCGAAACCCTCGGACGGGGAGCGGGAGGCGACCCGGTTGGAGAACCAGAACCCCGGCTACACGATGACCCGCTTCGAACCCCACCTGTCCCACGCGGTGCTGGAGAAGCTCCCCGAGGATGCGATCCGCTGCCGCGGCGCCGTCGCCGCCGCCCTCGCCGTGAAGCCCTGGCAAGTCCAAGTCACCCGACGGCGCAGCGGCGGGTTCGTCCTCGAGCTCCCGGCCAGCTACGTCCCGTCCCGGCATGACGGGAAGCTGCTCGAGGTGGCGGAGAACGTGATCGGCCGGCCCGGCTGGTACGTGAACATCGATCCGAAAGCCCTCACCGCCCAGATCATCCCCGCCGAACCCCCGACGTTCCCGGCCCTGATCCCGTACCCGTTCGACCAGCCCATCCCCGCGTTCACCTCCCCGGCGGACACGGCATGGACGCAGGCGCCCCTCGGATGCGCACTAGGCCGCCCCGGGGACGCGACGGGGCCCGAGTACCGTCTCGACCTCGCATCCGCCTCGCACACGCTCCTGCAGGGCCTGCCGATGTCGGGGAAGAGCGTCAACATCAACGCGTTCGCGTACTGGATGCTGCAAGCCGGTGCGGAGCTCGCGATCATCGACACCCCCGACAAGGCCGTCGACTTCGACTGGATCAAGCCCTACGTGCGCGACGGCGGGTGGGGGTGCGAGTCCTACGAGGCGATGGTCGCGACCTGCGGGATGGTCTACGCCGAAGGGAAGCGCCGAGCCGCGATCCTCAAGCGCCGCGGGATCAACAACTGGTTCACCATCACCGACGATCCGTCGTTCCGGCCGATCGTGCTGATCGCCGACGAGTACACCGGCCTGATGACCCCCGAACGCGTCCCCAAGGCCCTGCCGAAGGATCATCCGATGCGGGTCGAGGCCGAGGCGACCAACGCGTTCAAGGACATGGTCGCCACGTTCATCCAGAAGATCGCCCTCGAGATGCGGTTCGTGGGTGTGCACGTGTTCGTCTCCACGCAGCTCGGGAACACCAAGACCGGGGTGTCCACCGCGCTGAAGGCCGCGTGCGGGAACAGGTTCCTCATGGGGCCCAACGCCTCGGACAACCAGCGCGCCAACGCGTTCTCCGCCCCGGACTCCGTCGCGATCGTGCCCGAGAACGTGAAGACCACCCAGGGTGTGTCGAAGGGTGTCGGCGTCACCGAGACCGAAGGGCAGCCGTCCCGCGTGTTCAAGGGCTACTTCGCCCCCACCACCGAGTTCGCGCAGCACCTCGCCAGCTCCAGCACGGTCCGCCGCACCAACCGCCCGGAACCGACCAGGGCGGAGATCGCGGAGCACACCGGCATGGACGACCTCGACCACGGCCCCGGACAATTCGGCGAGCACGACCCCTGGAACGGCCGACGTACACCGAAGGCCGAGTCGGACAAGGTGTACTCGGAGGACGGACTGGAGCTGCTGGGCGCTGCCACGGCCGCCAGGGCGGCAAAGGACGCCGGGGCGTGACGCGGATCGAAGCGGATGCTGTCGCCTTCGACGGAGTGGCCAGCAGCCGTCAGCTGAGCGTTCCACCTCGAAGACGTGCTTGGAATCCGTTAGCGACTTCGAACAAACTTCAATGCTTAGCGCTAACATGTCGGCATGACCGAACCTTTCCGACTCTCGTCAGACATCTTCAAGTATTGGCAGATCGACTACGAGACGAACTCTATGAAAATCGTGTTCCAGGACGGAAGGGCACTCAAGGATGGCCTAACCCCTCCGGAATCAACCGCCAATCACTACATCTCCAGTTCAGTGTTCGACTGGGAACATTGGTGGATCTTCTCAACTACAACTCGCGGCCACACGATCATTACCGAAGGCTATAACCCCCACTCTCCCCCACCCTTGAACGGGCGGCCATCAGTCTATTTGGATCAGAATCATTGGCGAACGCTGGCGGATGCGATACACCACCCAACAGGAATTGACGACCCGCTGGAGCTCATCGCCGCCGTGGAGCTTATCCATCTCGCAGCGGACGGCGGAATCGTTCTACCGCTATCGATGGGGCACATGATTGAGACCTCTGGGCTTCACGGAGATCGTCGCTACGAAGTGGGCGTCACCATGGCTTCGCTATCCAAGGGCTGGCAGATCAGAAATCCCCTAGATCTCTGGAAATGGGAGGCTACCGCGACAATGTATCGACACTTGAAGCGTCCCACCCCCGTCATGCCGCCCGCAATATCGACAGAGCCCGGCTCGCTTTACGAGTCCGGTGCCGATTTGGGCATCAACGACAGGACCTCCGAGAACGAAATTTTCATGGCTATGCTCACGATGCCAAGCGTCACTCTGAACTCGCTCATTGAGCCAGACTCGATGCCAAAGGATGAGCTCAACAGCTGGGTCGACCGACACTCTCGAATCACTCGCCAGATCAACGCTCTAGACGTCCCCAAAAATGAGCGCCGCAACATTGCCCGTCGCCGCTACTGGAATGAGAACATCGCCTTCTATGTCCGGCCCTACCGTGCACTGACAAACTCTTTAGATTCTCCAATCTTTAGCGACAGGGAGCTGCCAAAGCTTCTCGCTCCGTCGCCGATGGTCGGGTTGGTCTCGGAGTTGTTCGTTCGCCGCTTTATGGACAAGCAAGTCAAATGGCGTCGCAATGACCTGATTGACATGTTTCACCTTTCGGGTGCCGCGGCATATGCGGACTATGTTTGCGCAGAATCCCATACCGGAACTCAACTCCGAACCACTCAGAAGGCGCTGGGAAGGACTCAAACTGTCTACACTTCTCTGCACGATCTGGTGCGCGCAGTCCGAGCGAATGGCGTCAAATCAATCTCGGAAAGAATCGGCGATTCGGATTCAGCTGGCGTCGAACTGGAGTAGCAAGTGTGTGGGTGCTCGAATCCGCTTTCGAAGACGGCCTCCGACCCTTTACATGGCACACAGCGAGCATCGGACCGGCTGATACCCGCAAGAAGCATCTGCTCGAGGAGATCCAGCGGGGTAAGCACGCCACACCGAGGACTCAAGGGCAGACAAGACGCCACGCGATTCGCCGCCCACTGGTGCGGAGTGACAATCCCGCGTCCCAGGAACTGAGGAAGCACCCATGAACACCCCCACCAACCACTCCCCCACAGGCAGTCCCGAAGGTGCTGGCAGGTTCCGTCTCCGCATCGGAGCCCGCACCATCCACGCAGACCGAAACGACGAACTCCTCGCCGCCCTCATCGGCCCCGAGTACCTCGAGGAGACGGATCCGGAGGTGTTGTTCCTGATGCGGCTCGAGCAGGCGATCGTGATCGCGACCGCGGTACAGGAGTCGATCGTCGCTGCAGCCGTCCAGCGCCGAGATCTCGATGAGACCACCGACGAGCACATCTGGACCACGCTGCTCGCGCAGCGGGAGACCGCCGATCCTGGGGTGCGGTGGGAGCATCGGGTGCCTCTCGTGCTCGTGTCGAGTCTGTTCGCGCCGTACACGGATCGGGATCAGCCGATCGGGAACATCGCCTGGATCGACCCGACCGACGACGTAACCATGCTCGACGCCCTGCAGGCCCTCGGTGTGATCGAGCTGTCCGAGCGGGACGACCTGGCGGTCGCCTGATGCCTCCAGCGATGCTGACCGCTACGGTCCCGCACCGCGCCATCACTGTCGAGAACCCGGACCGGGTCGTGGCGCTCGTCCCGCAGGTCGTGGCGTACCTGTGCGGGCAGTGCGAGGTGGAGACTGTGGTGCGGCTGCACCCGCGGGCGCCGATCCCGGGGCTGTGGCCATGCCGGGTCTGTCGGGCCGGAGCCGAATGCACGGTCGAGGCCGACGAGGGCGTGGAGCTGATTAGCATGTCGGCGGTCGCGAATCAGTTCGTGCGGAAGGACCACTGGGCACACCTTTCGGAGCGGCGCACTGAGGCCGAGCTCGAGCGGCTCCTGGCGAAACGACTGGGGCTGCTCCGCGCCGGGAAGCTGTACCCGGGGTGGCCGGACGGATAGGGACGTGCTGCGACTCGTTCCGGGCGTCGCATCTGCGACGTAGCGTCAGGACATGACTACCTGCGGCGTCTGCAGCCAAACCGTCGATCTCGCGAACGGTCCGCACATCCACGACCCCAAGATCTGCCGCGCTTGCGGCCGGTCACTCCCTGCGACTGCGTTCGCTCCCCACAAGAGCTCTGGAGACGGACGCCGACACCAGTGCCGCGAGTGCGTTGCCGCAGACCGACGCGCGCCGTTGAACCCCGAGGAGAGGGCAGAGAGCCGGGCCAGGGAAGGCGCCGCCATCAAGGCGGACCGGAACCAGCGTCTTCGAGACAGTGGCTATCGATGGGTGATCCAGTCTCCGGACGGCCGAATCCTGTCCATCGAGCAGGCCGAAGAAGAGCTTGACGCCATTGACCTCGAGGACAGCCGCTCCTACTGGGACGAGGTTCCGCCCGGCGCCGACCTCTGAGCACCGTCCTGCCGGGGCTCCGGATCGCCCACTTCGTCAGGGACATGACCCCGCGTGGAGGAGGATCTATGGCCTCACTGATCGAGTCCGTCCGCAAGCTACATGGCCCGACGCTCGTCGAGCACGACAACGGCTACGACGTCGACGTCGTCTGCCCCGAATGCACCCGCCTCCGCTCTGAGGCCCTCGATCAGGCGAGCACCGACGGTGAGGCAGGGGCCCACGTGCCCGAGCTCGCGCACGTGCCCTACCCCTGCCAGACCCGGGTCGTGGCCGGCACGAGCGCCGCTGAGGGCAAGGACGAGTCCGCGCGTATGCGACTCGAGCACCTGGTCGTGCAGCGGGAGCAGCTCGAGGAACGCATAGAGCGGCTCGATGCCGTGATCGGTCTGATCCGCCGCGACCTCGGCGACGCCGCCGATGAGCCCGCCGCGATCGAGGAGTCGCCCGCCAAGCCGCCGAGCACCGGGGCGAAGGACCCTGCATCAGAGGCCGCTGCCGAGGACGCGCCCGCCACGGACACCACCAGCTCCGCGCCGAAACAGTCCGACGACTACGACTTCTGACGTCCAGACGAGCGCCGGCCGAGAGCGGAGACCCTCATGACGAAGCGGACAGATGGACTCACCGCCACTCGCGATTCCCGAGTGCGGAAGCGTGACACCGGGGAGCAGGGCAATCAGGGCGAGTTCGCGGGCGTGAACCGCACCGAGGCCGCGATTGCGGTGCCCGAGTCGTCCCCTGCTGTGCAGTCGGAGTCCGGGGACTCGTCGACCGGGCCGCGGCTGCGGGTTCCGACGTGGTCGGCTGCGCGGATCGAGCACAAGGTGGAGCTGGCGAACCGGCGCCTGGAACGAGAGGGCATCGTGGAGCGGTTCGTCCTCGAGCGGAACGATGAGGAAATCGCGTACCGACGACCAACGGGAGATGAGGTCGAACAGTACGGGTACGTGCCGTGGCAGCAGTACGAGTTCCAGTACTCGACACTCACCCTGAACCGGCCGTCGATCTCGCATGAGGGCTGGCAGTTCGACGCCGCGCTCGACCGTGTCCCCGGCACGGACGAGTTCATGATGCGCTCGGTTCCAGGCCGGGACTTCGGTGGATGGCGTCCGGAGCCCGGTCGCTGCGACCACTGCGGCAAGTACCGCGACCGCAACACCACCTACCTGGTCACGAGTGAGAAGACGGGCGAGACGCTGCAGGTCGGCGCCTCGTGCATGGAAGTGTTCCTCGGAGTCCGACCCAAGGGGATCTGGAGCCTTACCGCTTCGTTGGAGCCCGACGACGACGGTGAGGGTCCGCCGGTCTCGACCCGGGAGGTGGAGGACAACCGGGAGCTGATCGCGAAGGCTCTGGTCGCCTCCGACATGGGGAAGCGCTATGTATCGAAGTCGCGCGCCCTCGAATGGGGCAGCGCCTCCACCGCAGACCGGATCGAGCCCCTGTTCGGCTCCACCACGTACCGGCGGGTGACAGAGGAGGACCGGCTCGAGCGGGAACAGGCCCGGCAGCAACTCACCGAAGTCCTGGAATCGGGCATGGTCGATGAGGTGATCACCGCTGCTCGTGAGGTGAGGATGGACTCGGACTACGGTCGGAACCTGAACACCGCCCTGGACGCCGGGTTCTCGACAGAGAAGATGGCTGGCACTGTCATCAGCGCCGTCTCCGCCTACGGACGAAAGAACCGCGAAGCTGTACAGGCGAAGGTCAGTGAGGATCGGATCGCCGCGGCCACGCCGGGGTTCGCGGCACCGGTGAAGACCCGGATGCGGGACGTCCCGGTGACGGTCACGAACGTGTTTGAGGGCACGCGCCCCGCATACGCGTGGCCGCACCGTGACGAGCCGTTCCAGATCATCACGATGCGCGACGCCGCCGGCCACGAGATCGTGTGGAAGACCAGCGCCATCCAGCCAGTCGCAGCCGGTGACGAAGTGACGATGACCGGGACCGTGAAGGAGCACAGCGAGTTCCGTGGCGTCGACCAGACCGTGGTATCCCGCGCGAAGATCGACACCGTCGACAGCTCGAGCGTGAAGACCGGCGTCAGCGCGCCCTCCTGACGCTCAGCGCGCAGCCAGCGGCTCGACGAGCGACGGATTGGTCCGGTCGAGGGTCCGGACGTTGTTGACCTTCCGGTCCACCGCGTAGGTCTCGAGCTCAGCGGCGACGGTGGTCGATACGTCGTTGATCATGGCCAGCAGTGAGTCCTTCCGCTCCGGCTCGAGCTTGCCTGGGGCGAGCCACTCCCCTACGGCTTCGTCGGCGAGGAAGACGGGCATGCGGTCGTGGACCTCGCCGCCGGCGTCACGCGCCTCCCGGGTCACGATCGAGAACGTGACATCCCAATACTCCCCGTCCTCGGCCTTGCGGGCGGCGGTGAGCCCAGCGGCATTCAGCAGCTTCCCCTCGGGGTGGCGGATGACATACGGGTCCTTGCCACCGTCGTCGGCTTCGACCCACTCGTAGTAGCTGGTCATCGGAACAATGGCGCGGCCGCTAGAGAACGGGCCGCGGAACATCCCGTTCGTCGCGATCGTCTCCATCCGCGCGTTCATCGGGCGAGGTCCCTTGTCCTTCGCCCACGCGGGGTGCAGTCCCCACCGCGCGAGCTCGAGCCGCCTCTGCAGCTCACGCTCGCCATCAATGAACTCCCGCACGACAGTCACTGGTTGCGAGGTAGGCGTGCAGGAGCCCATCGCAGTTGCCGGGGGAGGGCATCGTTCGGTTGAGAATTATTCTCCGGTCGATCGGCGCACAGCAGTGACCGCATGTCGTACCGCATGCACTCGTTTGGCCAGGGTGTTTCGCTCCCAACCATGGTGACGTCGCGGTCTGCATGCGCCGCTGAGATACGTCCGATCGGACAGCAATTCCAGAGCGCGCTCATATCGCGCTGGCTCCGCGCGCGTCCATGGGCACCCTCGGGAGTAGTGCCCAGATCCCATGGGGTTCGGACCTCTCGTTGACCTACCAAACATGAGGTAGGTATTCTCAGGTGGGTCGAGACGTGGAACACATGGAGGAAACGATGGACACATATGACGTCGTTGTGATCGGGGCAGGGGTCAACGGTCTGGTGGCCGCGGCTGAGCTCGCCACCGCCGGATGGAGTGTCGCTCTTGTGGAGCAGAACAGCCGCCTGGGTGGATTCATCGACTCTGGCGAGGCCACGCTGCCGGGTTACACGCACGACACATACTCCTCTTGGCATCCGCTGTTCGTCTCCGGTGGCGCATATGCGGCCCTCGGCCCAGACCTGCATGAGCACGGCCTCGAGTACGCGAACACCGACGGGGCTCTCACCGGCAGCATCTCTGCTGGCCGGGCGGCCGTGGCCTACCGCGATGCGGCAAAGACTGTCGAAGGGTTCACGCACCCAGAGGACCAGGCGGCATACCTGGCCATGCTGGAAGAGATGGGCGAACGCGCGAATCTGGTCTTCAGGATCCTCGGCTCCGAGGTTCGATCCGCCGCAACAGTGAAGCTCGCGCTCAGTGCCCTTAAGTCTCAGAAGATCAAAGGGATGGATGCTCTCGCGCGGGATGCGGTGATGAGCGGGCGCGCGTTCGGGCGTGACCGGTTCACCGGCAGCGAGCCTGACCAGTTGTGGGCGCCGTGGTTGCTTCACGCCGGCATCTCCCCGGACAGCGCCACCGGCGGGATGATGATTCCCGTCCTCGCGATGACGATGCACGGTTTCGGTTTGCCCGTTGTCACTGGCGGAGCGAAGAACTTTGTGACCGCGTTCGAACGGCTTCTCTCTGAGCATGGCGTGACAGTCCTGACCGGTCATCGCGCGGAACGCGTCACCACGACTAACGGTCGCGCGACCGGCGTCGTCACCGACAAGGGCCTGATTAGCGCGCGGCGGGCGGTGATAGCGAGCGTCACCCCGCAGGCCCTCTACGGCACGCTCTTGAAAGACGAGCCCGTGCCCTGGGCCATCCGGCGGGACGCAGAACGGTTCCGGTTCGGGCGCGCCGCCATGCAGATCCACATCGCCCTGGATCGTCCTCTGCGCTGGACCGACGAGCGTTTCCAGGATGTCCCGCTACTCCACATCAGTGATGGCTCTGGCGGCACTGGCATTGCGTGCGCGCAGGCCGACGCGGGTGCCCTCCCCGCCGCGCCTACGATCGTTGTCGGTCGCCAGCATGTCCTCGATCAGAGTCGGGTGCCCGAGGGGGCGGGGTCTCTCTGGCTCCAGCTACAAGAGGTCCCTTGGCAACCCACCGCAGACAGTGCTGGCGCGATATCGGTCGACGGAACCTGGAATGCGGACACGACCAGGCGGTACGTCGAACGTGTTCTCGCCCGGATCGAAGAGCACGCTCCTGACCTAACTTCGAGCATCCTCGAGACCACGGTGATCACTCCCACCGACCTGGCAGCCGCAAACCCTAACGCTGTTCATGGCGACCCCTACGGCGGTTCGATGGAGCTCGACCAGAATCTTCTCTGGCGCCCCCTCGCCCACTCGGGCAAACACACCACGGCGATCAAAGGTCTCCTGCACATCGGAGCGTCCACTCACCCCGGTGGAGGCCTCAGTGGCGGAGCCGGACACCTCGCAGCGCAAAGCCTCCTCTCCGCCAACAACCGCAGGAGCCTCATCTCCAAGAAATGACGGCGTCTGCAAGCGCAGCCGCCCGAGAGCCACCTTTGCCGTCAGAGGCTCAGCGATCGACATCACACTAGACCGACCATACATATGGTCGGTACGATGGGGGTATGGCAACGAAACTTGAGATCCTCGACGCCGCCCTCGAGGTGCTTCGACACGGAGACGCATTGACTCTTGATGCCGTCGCTCGGCACGCGGGGCTCACCAAGCCCGGGCTCGTCCATCACTTCGCTACGAAAGAGGGGCTGACGGTCGCGGTTGTCGATCGAGTGATCGATCTCTGGGAAGCCGAGCTGCGTGAGCGAGTCAGCGACGAGTCCGACGAGGTAGAGAGGCTGCGCGCCTATGTCGAGTTCTCTCTCTTAGATGACCTCGACCCCAGCGACCTCGCTCTCCTCGCCGACGCGCGCCTGCGCGACAAGCTCAGTGACCAGTGGATGCGCCGCCTTGATCCCTGGTTCGGCTCAGGTCTGGACGACCCCAGGGTGCGCTCTGTCCGCCTCCTTGCCGACGGAGCCTGGTTCGACCGCTCCCTCGGCATCGTTGAGCTTTCCCGGGCGCAGCGCGAAAGCATGCTGAGCGTCGCGCTCGGCCTCATCAGTGAAGGAGTGCAGAAGTGAAGAAATGGCTGTTTCTCGTCGGTGCAGTTCTCCTGGAAGTGACCGGATCACTCTCCCTCAAGGGTGCGCTCGATGCTCCCGGACTCTATGTCCTCGTCGTCGCCGGATACGTCGGCTCCTTCTTGGCACTGTTCATGTCTCTGCGCAACGGGATGGCCCTCGGCGTCGGTTACGGCATCTGGGGCGCTAGCGGCGTCGCACTCACAGCGATCATGTCGCTCGTGATCTACGGCGAACCCATCACTCTGCTCATGGGTCTCGGCATCGTCATCATCATGGCCGGAGTACTACTGGTCGAACTCGGCTCCCAGGCCGCCCAGAAGAAAGAAGTAGCAGCATGAGCGCCCTCGCACTGATCTCCCTCATCGGCGCGATCGCGGGCGAGGTCGCCGGCACCGTCTCACTCCGCATGGCCAGCAGCGGCAGAAAACTGTGGTGGATCGGCGTCGCAGCCGGCTACATCTTCGCCTTCAGCATGCTCGTCGTCGTCCTCGGACAGGGCGTCGCGCTCGGAGTCGCCTACGGAATCTGGGCCGCTGCCGGCGTCGCCATCACCGCGATCATCAGCAGGCTCTTCTTCAAAGAACCCCTCACCTGGATCATGGGCCTCGGCATCGCCCTGATAGTCGGCGGCGTGCTACTCATCGAGATCGGCGCCACCCACTGACCGGACCTGCGCCCCACGGCTCAGGATGTGGCGATTATGCCAGGAGGCCGAGAAGGATCCTGCCCGGTGGCGCCCATGGTTCCGGTTTCCCAGATTACCGGGGACCGGCATCGTTCGATCGCGAATTATTCCTCGGTGGTCGTAGCTCGCAGTTCAGGGTAGGTGCCCCAGGTTGCATTGGTGTTGGCGGCATGTTTGAGGGCGGTTGCGATGTTGATGCCGACGACGTCGGCCACGACGCTGGCGGGGACCTGTTGGACGAGCTGGTCGATCCGGGCGCGGCGGACTTCTCGCACGCGGATACCGCGTGAGGAGAGGTGAAGGGCTACGTTGGCCTCACTCGTGTGGTGCTGGGGCATGGCGCCGGCGAAGAGCCATTCTGAGCCGCCGCCAGCGAATGGTCGCTCAGCCCGTGACTCGTCAAGGTGCTGACGAAGCAAACTGGTGATCGATGCAGGGAGCACAACCGGCGTCTTGCCGAACGCGATGGATACTTCGCCTTTGTCGTCGACGACGTCGGTTCGTCGCAGGCGGACGCAGTCGCACAGCCTCTGGGCGAACACCAGGATGAACAGGCCAATTATCCGACTGGGCAGGGGGATCGAACGGTCCTCAAGGAGAAGATCGATCTTGCTCCAGATGACCTCATCTGGCACCGAGGCATCGGGCCGAGGGGGCTTCCTGCCGGGTACGGCGACGGGACCCGTGAGGTGGTGACGCACGGCCCAGTTGAGGAAAGTCCTGTGGACGCTCTGATAGTCATGCTCGGCGAAGAATCGATCGAGGGCGGCCTGGTTCAGCGTGGACAGTGAAAGGCCGTGGTCGTCGAGCCATGCCAGTAACCCTGCTATCTTGCGCAGCTCGGAGTACCGAGAGTTGGCGGTACTGGCGGTCACGGGCTGAGTAGTGGCGCGTTGGCGGAGCTTGCGCAGGATTTCCCAGGTGAAGTACTGCTTCAGGATCGCGGCGTGTTTATCAGGAAGGCCCGCGATGAAGGCGGTGGCCTTGAGCTCGAAGTCGTTCAACTCGACGTCGATGGCGGAGAGTGTCCCTGCGCTGATGAGCATGCGGCGGAGGTAGCGAACACGGGGCGATAGCGGGAGCGCGTTCAGTGTGTCGTGGCTGATTGCTGCTTGCCCAGTGGCCATCGCTCGGAGTGTCTCCCCGATTGGCTCACGCCGGAGCCATCGTGTGGCCGAGCGGGGGTCGCGCGCGGTGAGCAGGTGTTCGTGTAAGGAAGCCAGGTCAGGGTGGATGCGCCCGTGCTTGTCGGAGAGGACTTCCCGGAGGCGGTCGGTCAGTCGGCATGTCCCGCACTGGGACCCGGTGAGCTGGTCTTCGCTACCGCAACTGGTGCAGCCGAACCGCGGCGGTGCGCCAGCGCAGCTCGCGCAGACGACACGCCTGTCACTGTCGTAGAACGCGAGGACTTTGACCTGACGGCATCCGGGGCACTGGCCAGGATGTCGCCTGAGCCGGGAGTAGCAGGCATTGCAGATGCGCCGCTCGAGGATGGCGTACCGAGCAGGGCCACCGCTTCCGCAGGAGTCGCAGCCGATTTGCACCGGAGTCATAGAGGCTGCCTGCTCGTCTTACTCGGTCGGGCGATGAATCTTGGCCGGGATGGGCCGGAGGGAGCCGATAGCGGGGCCTTCTGTCCGTGGCGAGCCTCCAGCTCGGCGCGCGCGTTTGGCTTGGGCCGGCGGGATTTCGATGAGGTCGTTCGGAGTGCAGTCGAGGATGCGGCAGAGTGCCGCGAACACTTCGACGTTGAGGCGTTCCGGCGTCTTGTGAGTATTCGGCCTGTTGAGCGCCAGTCGGTATTGCCCCTGAGCGCCACTCGATATCGCGGTCGGGCGCCGGTGGAT